>NZ_JBHUUX010000005.1:0-200237 GCF_042670845.1 Promicromonospora sp. NPDC057138
GTCCGAGTCTCCCTGGCGCGCCCGGGGAGACTCGGACAAGCGCTCTACTTCGCGGCCTGCGGGTCAGCTCTCCGACTGGCCGCCGCGCGTGCGGCGGCGGTTGCGGTTCCGACGGCGGCGCTGGCCGCCCTCGTCCTCGCTGGACGCCGGGCGCTCGCCCGACGTGGCGCCGGAGTGGTCGCCGGTGGTCGCGGCGCCGCCGTCGGGCCGGGACGTCGAGCGCGGCGCGCCGTGCGAGCCACCCTGCCGACCGCCCGAGCGAGGACCGCCGGAGCGGGCGCCGCCCGAGCGGGAGCCGCTGTTGCGCTTGCCGGTCTCGCCCAGGTCCTCGACGTCCTCGGCGTCCAGCCCCGCGAGGTGCTGCGCGGACCGCGGGAGGCGGCCCTTGGTGCCCTCGGGGATGTTCAGGTCGGCGAACAGGTGCGGCGACGTGGAGTACGTCTCGACCGGCTCGGGGTACCCGATCTCGAGCGCCTTGTCGATGAGCGACCAGCGTGGCACGTCGTCCCAGTCCACGAAGGTGACGGCGGTACCGGTGTTGCCCGCGCGGCCGGTGCGGCCCACGCGGTGCAGGTAGATGCGCTCGTCCTCGGGGCACTGGTAGTTGACCACGTGCGTGACGTCCTCGACGTCGATGCCGCGGGCGGCGACGTCGGTGGCGACGAGCACGTCGATCTTGTTGTTGCGGAAGGCGCGCAGCGCCTGCTCGCGGGCGCCCTGGCCCAGGTCACCGTGGATCGCGCCGGCGGCGAAGCCGCGCGTCTGCAGCTCCTCCGCGACCTTGGCTGCCGTGCGCTTGGTGCGCGCGAACACGATGCTGCGGCCGCGGCCCTCGGACTGGAGCAGGCGCGCCAGCACCTCGACCTTGTCCAGGGCGTGGGCCCGGTACACGACCTGCTTGATGTTCTTGACGGTCGCGCCCTCGTCGTCCGGCTCGGCGGCGCGGATGTGCGTGGGCTGCTTCATGTAGCGGCGGGCCATCGAGACGACGGCGCCCGGCATGGTCGCGCTGAACAGCATCGTGTGCCGCTGCGCGGGGGTGCGGGCCAGGATCTTCTCGACGTCGGGCAGGAACCCGAGGTCGAGCATCTCGTCGGCCTCGTCGAGCACCACCGTCGCCGCGCGGAGCAGCGTGAGGTGGCCCTGGTTGAGCAGGTCGATCATGCGTCCAGGCGTGCCGACGACGACGTCGACGCCGGACTTCATGGCCTCGATCTGCGGCTCGTACGCACGGCCACCGTAGACCTGCACGATGCGGACGTTGCGCTTGGCGGACGCCGTACCCAGGTCGTTCGCCACCTGCACGGCGAGCTCACGCGTGGGGACCACGACGACGGCCTGCGGCTTGCCGGGGGCGACGAGCTGGTCGTAGCCGGGCTCGCCGGGGGCGACGACGCGGTGCAGCAGCGGCACGCCAAAGCCGAGCGTCTTGCCGGTACCGGTCTTGGCCTGGCCGATGATGTCGTGCCCGCTCATCGCGACGGGCAGCGTCATCGCCTGGATGGGGAACGGGTGGGTGATGCCCGAGTCCTTCAGCGCCTCGACGATCTCGGGGCGGACGCCGAAGTCGGCGAACGTCACGTTCTGCGCCTGGATGGCGGACGGACTGGAGTAGTCGGGCCCCGAGCCGGTCGTCGGCTCGGGGCTTGTCTCAGTGACCGCGTCTGCGGCCGGGGTGTCTGTGGTAGTCACTGGCGCCTTCATCTCTAGCGGCGCGGTGGGCCCTCATGGCCCGGCGATCGCGCCTTCGTGCGGCAGCCGATCGTGAAAATCATCGCGCGCCGGGAATGACCCAGGCTGCGCGTCCTGTCGGGGCGGCCTCATGGGAGAGGCCGGAGCACAGGCTCGGGGGTCGGAACGTGACGACCGGGCAACCGATGTACGGCCTTCATGGTACGCGCACGATGTTTCCGGGTGGTTAGCGAAACGGGTTGCGGGACCCCGTTAGTAATGAACGCCACGTGGCGGACGGCGCAGACTGGTGCGCCGTCCGCCACGTCGTGACGGGTACAACCAGGCTCAGACCGCGCCGAAGCCGACCTTGCGCTGCTCCTCGGAGCCGATCTCGACGTAGCCGATCGCGGCGCCGGGGACGATCACGCGGCGGCCGCGGGTGTCGGTGAGCTCGAGGGGGCCACCCGTCAGGGCCTTCTTGACGGCCGTCGCTACGGCGTCCGCGCTCTCGTCCGTCTCGACCATGACCTCGCGCGGCAGGTTCTGCACACCGATGGTGACGTCCACTTTTACTCCAGTTCGGTCGGGGATTGCGCCGGGCACCCGGGGGTCCGGGGTCCCGGCCAGACGATCCTAGTCACGCTCCGGGGCCATCTGCCCGTCGTTTCGCCGTGAGCCGACAGCGGGCAGGGCGCGCCGGCGGCGCGGGCGCAGTCGGCCTGTGGACGAATTCATGGGCGGGCGGGGGCGTGCGTGGCACCATGGTCGGCGTGAGCAGTCCGACGTCCCCCAGGCGCGCCAGCAGGCACGCCCGCGGGGACGTGCCCGCCGGCCTCCTGTCCGAGGGGCTGGCGGCGGGTCGGTCAGCCGCCCGGAAGGTCAAGCGCGGGGCGGCGCGGAACCCCAGGCGCGCGCTGGCCGCGGTGAGCCTGTGTCTCGCGGTGGGCCTCGGCGGGGGCATCGCGGCGACCATGTCGACCGAGCCGGACGCGTCGGCGGCGGTGGTGGTCGGGGCGGTCGAGGACAGCCTGGGCGCCGAGGCGGGCGCCGCGGTGCGGAACGCGTACGAGGTGGCCAGGTCCGGCAACCGCACGTCGCCGCCCGCGCCGGACGGTTCGGCGGAGAGCGCGGCGGACGCCGATGCGGGAGCCGACGCCGTGTCGGGGACCGGTGCCGGTGCCGACGCGGGCGGAGCGGCGGAGCCGCTCGCCTCCGCCCTCCCGTCGCCGCCGGCCGCGGCAAGCGGGCCGTCCACTGCGAAGTCGGCGCCGCCGTCGCCCAGCCCTCGGCCCAGCCCCAGCTCAGCCCCCGGCCCGACGCCGGAGCCCGGCTCCGGCCTGCTCGGCACCAAGGTCACGGTCGAGCCGGAGCTCTCCGGCCGCCTCGTCGTGGCGCGCGGGTCCCGGCCGGCGCCCGCCGAGGGCAAGGTCTGGCGGGTCCAGATCGCCGTCGAGAAGGGCCTGCCGGTGGACCGTCGGGCCTTCGCCGAGGCCGTGCTGGCCACCCTGAACGACCCGCGCGGCTGGAACGGCGCGGACGGCTCGACGTTCGCCTGGACGGACTCCGAGAAGTACGACGCGAGGGTGGTGCTCGCGAGCCCGGGCACCACCGACGAGCTGTGCCTCCCGCTCGACACGATCGGCGAGCTGTCGTGCGGCATCGAGGAGACCGCGGTGCTGAACTTCAAGCGCTGGGCCACGGGTTCCCGGGCCTGGAAGAACATCGGCCACTACCGGCAGTACCTCGTGAACCACGAGGTGGGACACGTGATCGGGTACCACCATGACCTGTGCGCCGGCGAGGGTGAGCACGCGACGATCATGGTGCAGCAGAGCACGACCACGAGCGGCTGCATCCCCGAGGAGTGGCCCGCACCGCACGCGGACTGACCGCGCTCCTGACCGGACGAACCGGGCATTCGCGACAGCCCCGCGCGGGGCGCCGGGGAGTGTCAGTGGCTCGTGGTTCGATCGTTCGCGTGACACCGACCCTCGCCCTCGCACCTCGGCTGGCGCCGCCCGGAAATCGTCCCGGCGGCGCCGGTTCCGTGCCGCTCGACGACAGCCAGACGACCGCCGTCGAGACGGCGCTCAGCCGTCGCGCCACGCTGGTCCTCGGCGCGCCCGGGTCGGGCAAGACCACCGTCACCTGTGAGGTCGCCGTGCGGGCGCTCGCCGCGGGCGTGCGGCCGGAGCGTGTGCTGGTCCTCGCGTCGTCGCGCCGTGCCGCGGCCCGCCTGCGGGACGAGGTGGCTGCCCAGGCCGGGCGCACGGTGGGCGCGCCGATGGTGCGGACCGCGTCGTCGGCGGCCTTCGCCGTGCTCCACAAGCGTGCCGCGGCGCTCGAACAGCCAGCCCCCACCCTGGTCTCAGGTCCGGAGCAGGACCTGGTGCTGGCCGAGCTGCTCGCCGGGCACGTCGCGGGAGAGGGGCGGCCGCTCGCTCTGCCCGCCGGTCTGCCGGAGGAGTCCCTCGGTCTGCGCGGTCTGCGCCAGGAGCTGCGTGACCTGCTGATGCGCGCCGCTGAACGCGGCCTCGGCCCGGTCGAGCTGGACGAGATGGGGCGCACGAACGACCGCCCCGAGTGGGTGATGGCCGCACAGATCTACGAGGAGTACCTCGACACGATGGCGCTGCGGCTCGCCACGCCCGACGCCGGGCCGCGCTACGACCCGGCCGTCGTGATCGACGAGGCGGCGGAGTCCCTGCGCTCGTGGGAGGACGAGGTGCCGGGCATGCCCCGGCCGACCTGGGACCTGGTGGTGGTGGACGACTACCAGGAGGTCACCGCGGCCACGGTCCGGCTCCTGCGCGTGCTGCACGACGACGGCGCGCGCCTTGTGCTGCTGTCCGACCCCGACTCCGCGGTCCAGACCTTCCGCGGCGCCGCTCCGGGACTCACCGGCCGGGCCGCGGCGCCGGCCGGTGCCGGTCGCGCCTTCGGAGCCTTCGATGCCGAGACCGTGGTGCTGGGCACGGTCTGGCGGCAGTCGCCGGAGCTGCGCGCCGTGACCCGCTCGGTGACGAACCGGATCCCGGTGTCGGCGAGCGCGCTGCACCGGCGCGCGACGGCGCCAGTGGCGGAACCGGTTGAGGCAGACACCGCGGAAGCCGGCGCCGGGTCGCCGCCGCCGGTACAGGTGGCGGTGCTCTCGGGCGCGGCCCAGGAGGCCGCCTGGATCGCGCGCGAGCTGCGGGCCGAGCACCTGCTGCGCGGCACGCCCTGGGAGCGGATGGCGGTGATCGCGCGCAGCGGCACCCGGCTGGGTGCCCTGCGGCGCGAGCTGGTGTCGGCGTCGGTGCCCGTGGCCCTGCTCGGGTCGGACCTCCCGCTGCGCGACGAGCCCGCCGTGGCGCCGCTGCTGGCGGCCGTCAAGACCTGCGCGGGCGCGCCGCGCGGGAGCCTGGAGGCGCTGATCGCCGAGGAGCTCGACGGTGACGAGGCCCTGCTCGACCCGGAGACGGCGGCGCTGCTGCTCATCTCTCCGATCGGCGGGCTGGACGCCGTGGCACTCCGCCGGCTGCGCCGCGCGCTGCGGTCCGAGGAGCTGTCGGCCGGCGGCGGCCGCACGTCGGACGCGTTGCTCGTGGAGGTGCTCGCGGACCCGGCCCGCGCTGCCCTGTTGCCGACCCAGGTCCGGCGCGGGCCGCTCGCCGTGGCGCGTGTGCTCGCCGCCGGCCGGGAGGCGGCGGGTGAGCCCGGCGCCACGGCGCAGACGGTGCTCTGGGCCGTATGGGCCGCTACCGGCCTGGCCGAGCGCTGGAGCGCCGCCGCTCTCACCGGAGGCCCGGCGGGCCTGCGGGCCGACCGCGACCTCGACGCCGTGCTCGCCCTGTTCCGCGCGGCGGAGACCTTCGTGGACCGGATGCCCGGCGCGCCGGTCGCCGCGTTCGTCGACTACCTGGACTCGCAGGACCTCCCGGCCGACTCCCTGGCGGCGTCGGCCCAGGGTGCGGGCTCCGTGGAGGCACTCACGCCTCCGGGCGCGGCGGGGCGCGAGTGGGACGTGGTGGTCGTAGCCGGTGTGCAGGACGGCGTGTGGCCCGACCTGCGGCTGCGCGACTCGCTGCTCGGCTCGCAGGCGCTGGTCGAGCTCGTCGCGGGCCGGTCCGAGGACGGCCGGGTGGTCGGGTCGGAGGCCAGGCGCCAGGTCCTGACGGACGAGCTGCGCGCCTTCGCGGTCGCGGTCTCGCGCGCCCGGCGTCGCCTCCTGGTCACCGCCGTGGAGGACACGGAGGAGGCGCCCAGCGTGTTCTGCGACCTCGTGTCCCCGCGGAACGACGGCGGCGACGGTCCGGACCCGCGGCGGGTGCCGGTCGGGCCGCCGCTCGACCTGCGCGGTGTGGTGGCCGCGGCCCGGTCGGAGCTGGTGCGGGTGTCGGCGTCGGCAGCGCAGGCGGCATCAGCGGTGCAGGCCTCGGGTGAGCGTCCGGCGGCAGGTGACCGACCGGCGTCCGGCGACGAGCCCGGGGCTGCGCTCCTCGCGGACCTCGCGGCGGCGGGCGTCGCCGAGGCCGACCCGAGCACCTGGTACGGCGTGGCCGGCGTCTCGAGCGAGGTGCCGCTGTGGGGCGCGCAGGAGACGGTGACCGTGTCGCCGTCGAAGGTCGAGACGGTGACCACCTGCGCCCTGCGCTGGGCGTTCGAGGCGGCGGGCGGCACCAAGCCGGACGCCACGCACCAGACCCTCGGCACCCTGCTGCACTCGATAGCGCAGAGCCACCCGAAGGGGTCGCTCACGGACCTGAAGAGGGAGCTGGACCGGCGCTGGCCGGAGCTCGCGCTGCCGGACGGGTGGCCGTCGCTGCAGCTGCGCAAGCGGGCCGAGCGCATGGTCGAGCGACTGGCCGACTACCTCGCCGACTCGGGCGAGCCGCTCCTGATCGAGGCCGACTTCGACCTGGAGGTGGGCCGCGCCCGGCTGCGCGGCCAGGTCGACCGCGTCGAGGACGCAGGCGACGGCAGCGTGACCGTGGCCGACCTCAAGACCGGCAAGACCGCGGCCAGCAAGGACAAGGCGGCCGAGAATCCCCAGCTCGGCGCCTACCAGCTCGCCGTCGAGGAGGGCGCGCTCGACCTGCCGGAGGGCACGGTCAGCAAGGGCGCGAGCCTCGTCTACGTCGGCACCGAGACGGTGTCGGCGAGCGTCCGGAACCAGCCCGCCCTGGTCCCGGACGAGGACGGCAACAGCTGGGCGCGCGACACCGTCGAGGGCGCCGCCGACACGATGGCCGCCGCACGGTTCGCGGCCCGGAACAACGACCTGTGCGAGGTGTGCGCGGTGCGGCGATCCTGCCCGCTGCAGCCCGAGGGACGAAAGGTGGTCGAGTGACCGAGCCCGAGATCCGGCTGTCCGCGCGCGCGATCGCACGCCTGCTCGGCCGCCACGAGCCCACCGACGAACAGATACGCATCATCGAGTCGCCCCTGGAGCCCACACTCGTCGTCGCGGGCGCCGGCTCCGGCAAGACCGAGACCATGGCAGCGCGCGTGGTCTGGCTCATCGCCAACAAGCTGGTCCAGCCGCAGCAGGTGCTCGGCCTGACCTTCACGCGCAAGGCGGCGGGCGAGCTGACGCAGCGCGTGCAGACCCGGCTCGCGCAGCTGGGCCGCGCGCTGGGCGAGGAGTCGGGCGAGGCGCTGGCCGGCCTGGACCTCGACCGCCCCACCGTCGCGACCTACAACGCGTACGCCGCGTCCCTGGTGGCCGACCACGGCCTCCGTCTCGGCGTCGAGCCCAGCGCCCGCCTCCTCGGCCAGGCCGAGCAGTGGCAGCTCGCCTCCCAGGTCGTGGAGTCCTGGGACGAGGACCTCGGCACCGACAAGGCCGTCAGCACCGTCACCGGTGCCGTGGTCGCGCTGTCCGGCGCGCTCGGCGAGCACCTCGTCGATCCCGCCGACGCGCGGGACCGCCTCGTCGAGATGGCCGAGCACCTCGAGTCCGTCCCGCTCGGCCCGCGCCAGAAGAAGCGCACCAAGGACGTCGACAAGCTCATCAGCTCGGTCGCCGAGCGGGCGCGGTTCGTGGACCTCGTGGTCGAGTACCGGCGTCGCAAGCGGATCGCCGAGACGCTCGACTTCGGCGACCAGGTCGCTTTCGCCGCGCAGCTCGCCCGAGAGGTGCCGCTCGTGGGCGCCGCCGAGCGGGCGCGGTTCGAGGTCGTGCTGCTCGACGAGTACCAGGACACCTCCTACGCGCAGGTTGAGCTGCTGTCCGGCCTGTTCGGCGGCGGGCATCCCGTCACCGCCGTCGGCGACCCGCACCAGTCCATCTACGGGTGGCGCGGCGCCTCCGCGGCGGGCCTCGCCCGCTTCCCCGGCCGCTTCCCGCGCGACGACGGCGTCCCCGCCTCCGTGCACTACCTGTCGACGTCCTGGCGCAACGACGCCGCCGTCCTGACCGCCGCCAACGTGGTGTCGGGCCCGCTGCGCTCGCGGACGGGGGCCGGCACGAACGTCGAGGTCCCGCCGCTGGACCTGCGGCCCGAGGCGGGCGCGGGCGTGGTGTCGGCGTACGTCGCCTCCACCCTGGAGGAGGAGGCCGACGCCGTCGCCGAGTGGGTGGCGGAGCGCTGGCGCTCGGGCGCGCACCCGGACGGGCGGTCCACGGCGGCCGTCCTCTGCCGGGCGCGTGCGCAGTTCCCGGCCATCGAGGTGGCCCTGCGCCGCCGGGGCCTCCCGGTCGAGGTGGTGGGCCTGGGCGGCCTGCTGTCCACACCCGAGGTGGTCGACGTCGTCGCGCTGCTCCAGGCCGCCCACGACCCGTCGCGCGGCGACTCCCTGCTGCGCCTGCTCACGGGCCCGCGCCTCAACCTCGGCGCGTCGGACCTGCACGCCCTGGGCTCCTGGGCCGCCGACCTGGCGCGGCTGGACGACCCCCGCCGCGCCGCGGCGGCCACACCGGTCGACGGCGGCAAGGACGGCGGCACGGACGACGACCCGGATGACGACCCCCGCGTGGTCGAGGGCGACGTCTCCGACCACCGCTCGATCGTCGACGCGCTCGACGACCTCCCGCCGGTGGGCAGGCCGGCCCGCGACGGTCGTGTCCTTTCCGAGGACGCGCACCGCCGGCTGGCAGCGCTGGCCCGGCTGCTCCGGGACCTGCGTGGCCTCACCTACCTGTCGCTGCCCGAGCTGGTGGTCCAGGCCGAGCGGGCCCTCGGGCTCGACGTCGAGGCGGCCACCGCGGCGGCCCTGGCGAGCGCCGGGGTCGGGGGAGCAGTGAGCGACCGCGGGCGCGAGCACCTCGACGCCTTCCGCGACGTCGCGGCGTCGTTCGCGCAGTCGTCGGACACGGCGACGCTCGGCGCGTTCCTCGCCTGGCTCGGCGTCGCCGGCGAGAAGGAGCGCGGCCTCGACATGCCGGTCCACGAGCCCGACCCGGACGCCGTCCAGGTCATCACCGCGCACGCCGCGAAGGGCCTGGAGTGGGACTCGGTGGCCGTGGCGGGCCTGGCCGACGGCGCCTTCCCCACGTGGGACCGTGGTTCGCGCTCGGGGGAGGCGTCGTCGGGCTGGCTGTCGGACCTCGGTGAGCTGCCCTACCACCTGCGGGGCGACGCGGACGACCTGCCGAGCTTCGCCTGGGAGCGCGCCTCGGACACCAAGGACCTGGTCGCCCTGCGGGACGAGTTCAAGCTCGAGTGCGGCGAGCACCGCCTCGCCGAGGAACGCCGGCTGGCGTACGTCGCGTTCACGCGCGCCCGGCGCGAGCTCTTCCTGACGGCCTCGTGGTGGGGCACGGCGAGCCGCCCGCGCGGCGTCTCCCCGTTCCTCGCCGAGCTGGCCGACGCCGGGCTCGTCAGCACCGACCTCTGGGCGCCCATGCCCGAGCCGGACGCCGAGAACCCGCGCAACGCCGAGGAGCTCACGGCGGCCTGGCCCGCGCCGGACGGGCGTCAGGACCAGAGCGAGGGCGCAACCGGGCAGGACACGGCCGGCGGGCAGCACCCGACCGCCCGCGACGTCCTGCGCGCCACGGCCGCTCTGGTGGATGGGGCGGCGGAGGACCGCCTGGTCGCGCTCGCCGCCCTCGGACTGCCGGCCGACGCGCTCACGGCGCCGCGCGGCGTCCTCACCGACGCGGCGGGCCACGACCTCGTCGACCTCGCCCGCATGCTCCTGGCCGAACGGGACCGGCACGCCGACCGGGAGGTCGCGTTCCCGGCGCACGTATCGGCGTCGGGCCTCGTGCGGCTCGCCGCGGACCGCGACGCGTTCGCGCTGCAGCTCCGGCGCCCCGTGCCGGTGCAGCCGACCGTGCACGCCCGGCGGGGCACCAGGTTCCACGAGTGGGTCGAGCAGTTCTTCACGTCGGCCACGCTGCTCGACGTCGACGACCTGCCCAGCGCCGAGGACGACGATCTCCCGGAGGACACGGACCTCGACAAGCTGCGGGACACTTTCCTGGGATCCGAGTGGTCGGCCCGCACACCCATAGCTGTCGAGGCCGACGTCGAGACGCCGGTGGCCGGCGTCATGCTCCGCTGCCGCATGGACGCCGTCTTCCGGGACCCGGCCACTGGGCCGGACGCCGTCGTGGTGGTGGACTGGAAGACCGGCCGCGAGCCGCTCGACGCCGCGGCGCGCGCGGCCCGTGAGGTCCAGCTCGCCGTGTACCGGCTGGCGTGGTCCCGCTGGACGGGCCTGCCGCTGGACCAGGTCAGCGCCGCGTTCTACTACGTCGGCTCGGACACGACGGTCCGCCCGGACCGCCTCCTCGACGAGACGGAGCTGGAGGCGCTCATCCTGGGCACATAGCGACGGCCCTACGCGCCCTCCTCGAGGGTTGCCTCGTCCAGGTCCTCCAGCATCGACGTCGCGTCCTCGACCACCTCGGGCAGCCGGTGCCGGACGCCGTGCAGCAGCCACCGGGCGAGCGCCAGCTCGCCCACGAGCATCGCGCGCTCCGCGAGGCGCGGGTCGCTCAGCTCGGTGCGGCGCAGCTGGTACGCCTCCATGATCGAGTCCACGGCCTCCAGCGGCGCCGCGGCGATGAGCCAGGCGAGATCGTCGGCGGGGTCGGCTACGCGGGCCTCGGCCCAGCCCGAGACCGCCACGACCCGCTGCCGATCCACGAGAAGCTGGTCGGGCGCCAGGTCGCCGTGGGCCACGACGGGCCTGAACTTCCAGAGCGACACGTCCTCCAGCGCCGCCTCCCACCGCCGCAGCAGCGTCGGGGGCACCCGCCCGGTCTTCGCCGCCTCGTCGACCTCGGTGAGCCGGCGCTCGCGGTACTCGGACGCGGTGTAGCTGGGGAGCCCGCACGTCTCCACGACCGACGTCGGCAGCTCGTGGATCGCGGCGATGGCCCGGCCCAGATCGGCGGCCAGGCCGGGGCCCGGCTGCAGCGACTCGACGTCGAGGTTGCTGCCGATGATCCGCCGGTGCACCACCGCCCGGCCGCCCTCCGGCAGCAGCGCGTAGCCCGCCACCTGCGGCACCACGAACGGCAGCACGCCCGTGTCGATGTAGAGCCGGAGCGCGTCGAGCAGCTCGATCTCGGCCTCCAGGGCCGCGCCCGCCACCGTGGTGCGCGGCGCGCGCACCACCCACTCCTGGTCGTCCTGACCGGTGACGACGGCGACGTCGTAGTCGCCGGCGAGGTCGCCGACGCGGACCGACTGGGCGTCGAGACCGGGTACGGCGGCGGTCGAGAGGGCGGCGAGAGCGAGGGGCGTGCGGGACACGTGCTCACCGTATTGCAGTGTCCGCGGCGCCAGGGCACAGGGCGGGGGTGTGTCCCCGCTCCCGCTGCTCGCTCGTGGCCGTGCGCGGCCGTGCGCCAGCGCGATGCCCGGGACGGGGTGTAGCGGCGGGACTACTGTCGTGCCCGTGCCAGCTCTCGACCTCCCCTTCTCCCGTGCCGCCCACGACCGCGCCGCACACCGGCGCGCCGAGCCCCGCCTCGTCGACGACCTCCGCAAGGAGCCGGGCACCCGGATGCTGGTGCTGCGCGGGAGCCAGGTGGCCACGGTCGGGCAGCGGGTCGCGCTGTTCGCGCCGGACGACGTCGCGCACCTCGCCTTCAGCACGCACCTCTTTCTCGGGGAGGCCGACGGCGTCGCCTACCTCGCGGCGATCCTGCCCGAGCCCGGCCCCGAGTCCGAGCACACGCCGGAGGCCGACCCCGGCCCCGACGTCGACTGGGCCGCGATGCGCGCGCTCGACGTGCCCGACCTGGAGCAGGGTCTCGCCGTCGAGGCCTTCGCCCTGGCCCAGTGGCACGCGGCGCACACCCACTGCCCGCGCTGCGGCGCGGCGACCGAGGTGACCAAGGGCGGCTGGGTCAGGCACTGCCCCGTCGACGGCTCGGACCACTTCCCGCGCACCGACCCCGCGGTCATCATGGCGATCACCGACGCCGACGACCGCCTGCTCCTGGCGCGCGGCCCCGAATGGGGCGCGGGCCGCCGCTCGGTGCTGGCCGGCTTCGTCGAGCCGGGCGAGGGGCTCGAACAGGCGGTGGCCCGCGAAACCATGGAGGAGGTCGGCGTCACCGTCGACCCCGCGTCGATCGAGTATCGCGACAGCCAGTCGTGGCCGTTCCCGGCGTCCCTCATGCTGGGGTTCCGTGCCCGCGCGACAACCACGCGGCTCGTGCTGCAGGAGGACGAGATCGCCGAGGCCGGCTGGTTCAGCCGCGAGCAGTTCGCGACGGCGCTGGCCGACGGCACCCTGAGCTCGTACGGCCGGAACTCGATCGGGCGGTCCCTGATCGAGGAGTGGTTCGGCGCCTCGCTCGGCGGCTGACGTCGCGCGCGTCAGGCGGGGGCGGGCAGGTGAAGGGACGCCGTGCCCTCCACGAGGGCGTGCAGGACCGTCGCGGCGCCGTGCTCATGGATCGTGCCGGTGACGCGCTTGGCGAGAGCCTTGACCGGTTCGGGGGCGTGTCCCATCGCGACGCCGTGCGCCGCCCAGGCGAGCATCTCCCGGTCGTTCCAGCCGTCACCGATCGCGACGGTGTGTGCGGGGTCGACGCGGAGCAGGCCTCGGACCGTGTCGAGGGCTGTCGCCTTCGACAGGCCGGGCGCCGTGACGTCGATCCAGCTCTGCGCGTCGGGGGTCGCCGTGACGCCGAGGTCCCGCAGCGGCTCGACCAGGCGGGTGACGTCGGGTCCGGCCAGGATCGCGCGCGTGCCCGGAGCAGCCCACAGCTCGTCGACGCGCCGGACGACGCGCTGCTCGCCGTTGACCTCCGCGGGGTCGAACTCGCGCGTGACGAGGTAGCCCCACCCGACGACCTCGATGGCGATCCGCACGCCGGGGATCCGGTCGAGAGCGAGCCGCACCACGGGGCCGACATCGAACGTGTGCTGCTCGTGCAGGACGTACTCGCCGGGCGCGTCCGGGGCCAGCCGCGCGGTGACGGCGCCGTTGGAGACGACCACCCACCCGTCGTCGAGGCCGAGGCTCTTCGCGACCGGCAGTGCGCCGGTCAGGGAGCGCCCCGTGGCCAGGACGACGTGATGGCCGGCCGCGCGTGCCGCCGCCACGGCGCGGGCGGTGACCAGGGGAACGTCCATGCCGCTGTCCAGGAGGGTGCCGTCGATGTCCAGCGCGACCAGGTACGGGCCGGGTCCGGTCAGTGTGTGCTGCCTCGCGTTGCGCCCAGTCCTCATGGTCCTCGTCCCCTCGCATCGCCGGCTCCTCGCCCGTGCCCGGGCGCACCGCTTCCCACTGTGGCGGGTGACAAAGCGGCGATGTGACACACTTTGTGTCACAAAATCCCAATTGACCTGCTAGGACCTGTCGGACATAACGCCGTAGGCCGTAGGGTGCAGATGCCCGCTACCTGTGCCAGCAAGGGACGACGAGATGACTGACGACGACTCCATCGGTCGCCGGATCGCGCACCACCGCAAGGCGCGCGGGGTCACCCAGATCGCCCTGGCGCAGGACGCCGGAGTGAGCGCGTCGCTGCTGCGCAAGATGGAGCAGGGATCGAGGATTGCCTCCCAGCCGGTGGTCGCCGCCCTGGCCCGCGCCCTCCACGTCGACAGCACGACGCTCACCGGACAGCCGTACGACCGCGAGGGCCCCCGCCCGGACCGTGTCCACACGGCCATGCCCGACCTGCGGCGCGCCCTGGCGTACTGGGACCTGTCCTCGGAGCTCGGGACGGTTCCGCGCCAGCCGGCGGAGCTCGCGCGCGACGCCGCGGAGATCGCCACGCTGTACCAGCTCGACCGGAACTTCGAGGTGGCCCAGCGGCTGCCGCCGCTGCTGATCGAAGCGTTCGCCATGGTGCACGACAGCGCCGAGGACCAGCGGGACGTCCTGTTCGACGCGCTGACGGGCATGTTCTACGCCGCGCACGCCGTCACGTACCAGGCCGGCTACGAGGACCTCTCGACGATCGTCGAGGACCGCATAGCCTGGATCGCCACGCAGTCGGGCGACCCGGTGATGAAGGCCTTCGCGAGCTGGGTACGCACCACGTCCTTGATGCGGCTGGGCGCGTACGACGCCGGGCTGCGCATCCTCGAGAAGTCCCTGGCCGAGGTCGATCCCGGGTCGCAGGAGCGTCCGGCCGCGCTCCGCATGGTGGGGTCGCTCCACCTGCGGTCGGCGATCCTCGCCGCCCGCGCCAACCGGGCGGACGACGCCGTGGCGCACGTCGCCGAGGCTCGTCAGGCCGCGAGCCACACGGGTGCGGACACCGACAACGACTGGCGCAACCTGGCGTTCGGGCGCACCAACGTGGAGATCCACGCGGTGGCGTCGGCTGTCGAGTCGGGCGACGGCCCTCGTGCCCTGGCCCTGGCCGACGACCTGCGCTTCTCCGACGACGTCGTCCGGCGGCTGCCCATCCGGGTGGGGCACCATCACATGGACGTCGCGCGGGCGCAGCTCTGGCAGGGGCGGACCGACAGCGCGCTGCTGAGCCTTGAGAAGGCGAAGAAGCTCGCGCCGCAGCAGACCCGACGCCACCCGACCACCCGGGAGGTGACCCGGGTGCTCGTCCGCGCGCATCGTCGCGCGAACGAGCCGCTGGCCAGGTTCTCCGCCTGGCTCGGCTCCGACCTGGACTGGTAGGACCGACGTGGACCGGTAGGTCCGAGGCGCCGGCAGGCGGGGGCCTGGGTCAGACCGCCAAGGCCTGCTTCACCTGGGCGAGGCTCGGGTTGGTCGCTGCCGAACCGTCCGGGTACACCACCGTCGGAACCGTCTGGTTGCCGCCGTTGACCTGCTCCACGTACGCGGCGGCCGCCGGGTGCTGCTCGATGTCGATGACCGTGTAGTCGATGCCCTCCGAGTCGAGCTGCGTGCGCAGCCGACGGCAGTAGCCGCACCAGGTGGTCGAGTACATCAGGACCGTGCCGTCCGCGGGGGCCGGCGTGGGGAACGACGTGGTCGACTCGGACATCTGTGCTCCTTGTCAGTGGGTGCTGCGAGAATCGCAGACGATGCTCACCCAGACCAACTCAGCCGACGGTTCGAATCATCCTGGACCGATGAGCCCCGACGCGATCCTGACCGCCCTGGACCCCGAGCAGCGCGAGGTGGCCCTCGCGCTCAACGGGCCGGTGGTGGTGCTCGCCGGCGCGGGCACGGGCAAGACGCGCGCCCTCACGCACCGCATCGCGTACGGCGTCCGCATCGGCGCGTACAAGCCGACCAGCGTGCTGGCCGTGACGTTCACGGCCCGCGCGGCGGGGGAGATGCGCACGCGGCTGCGCGAGCTCGGCGTCCAGGGGGTGCAGGCCCGCACGTTCCACTCCGCCGCGCTGCGCCAGCTCGGCTACTTCTGGCCACGCGTCGTGGGCGGCGCACCGCCGCGCCTGCAGGAGTACAAGGCGCAGCTCGTCGCGGAGGCGGCGCGGCGCCTCGGCCTCAGCGTCGACCGGGTGGCCGTCCGCGACCTGAGCAGCGAGGTCGAGTGGGCGAAGGTCTCGCTCGTCACGGCCGACGACTACGAGAAGGCGGTGCTCGCGACCGGCCGCGAGGCGCCGTCGGGCTACGACACCCAGACGGTGTCCCGCCTCATCACGGCGTACGAGGACGTGAAGACCGAGCGGGGCGTCATCGACTTCGAAGACGTGCTCCTCATGCTCGCGGACATGCTGAACAGCCACAAGATCGTCGCCGACGAGGTCCGCTCGCAGTACCGGCACTTCGTCGTGGACGAGTACCAGGACGTCTCGCCGCTGCAGCAGTTCCTGCTGGACCAGTGGCTCGGCGGGCGCAAGGAGCTGTGCGTGGTCGGCGACCCGTCGCAGACCATCTACTCCTTCACCGGCGCCTCCCCGCGCCACCTCCTTCAGTTCCGGCGCACCTACCCGGAGGCGCAGGAGGTCCGCCTCGTGCGCGACTACCGCTCCACGCCCCAGGTCGTGAACCTCGCCAACCAGGTGCTGAAGCGCGCGGGTCGCGGCGGCGGGGCGCACCAGGCGCTGGAGCTCATAGCGCAGCGCAAGCCCGGCCCGCCCGTCACCTTCATGGCGTACGACGACGACGAGGCCGAGGCCAAGGGCGTCGCCACCCGGGCCGCGCGCCTGATCACGTCGGGCGTCAAGCCGAGCGAGATCGCCGTGCTGTACCGCACCAACGCCCAGTCGGAGGCCTTCGAGGCCGCGTTCGCCGACGCCGGCGTGGGCTACCTGGTGCGCGGCGGCCAGCGGTTCTTCCAGCGCAAGGAGGTGCGCGACGCGATAGTGCTGCTGCGCGGCGCCGCCCGCTCCGCGGACCCGGAGCTGCCCATGCCGGACCAGGTGCGCGACATCCTCGCCGCCGCCGGCTGGGCCGACCAGCCCCCAGCCGCGCGCGGCGCCGCCCGGGAGCGCTGGGACGCGATGCAGGCACTCGTCTCGCTCGCCGACGACCTGGCGGCAGCCGGGACCCCGGAGGACCCCGCGACGATCGCCGCGCTCGTCGCCGAGCTCGACGAGCGCGCCGCCGCGCAGCACGCGCCCACGGTCGAGGGCGTCACGCTCGCCTCGCTGCACGCCGCGAAGGGTCTGGAGTGGGACGCCGTCTTCCTCGCGGGGATGAGCGAGGGCCTCATGCCCATCTCGCTCGCCGAGACCGACGACGCGGTCCACGAGGAGCGCCGGCTGCTGTACGTGGGCATCACCCGCGCGCGCGAGCACCTGGAGGTGTCGTTCGGGCGCTCGCGGAACCCGGGCGGGCGCGCCACGCGCAAGCGCACCCGGTTCCTCGACGGGCTCTGGCCCGACGACGCCCGCGCGCCCCGGGCCCGCGCCGTGCAGAAGGACCAGGCCCGCGCGCTGCTGACGGGCGAGCACGACGTCGCGCTCTTCGACGCCCTGCGCGACTGGCGGCTCGAGGTGGCCCGGGAGACGGACAAGCCCGCCTACACGGTGCTCACCGACGCCACGCTGGCGGCCATCGCCGAGATCCGACCTTCGGGCATAGCCGAACTTGCTCGCGTGAACGGCATCGGGCCCGCGAAGATCGACAAGTACGGCGCCACGATTCTCGCGATCGTGTCGAGTGCACCGGGTTCCTGAACGGTCTTTCAGGTGGTCGGGCGAGGGAACTTTCGGGGGATCCGGGGCCGCCCGGGATGGCTGTCCAGGGAGCCGTCGCGGGACTGACGAAAAGATTCTCAAGAAAGTTTGGAAAAAGAGTTGGCTCGCCACGGCGGCCCGGCATAGTGTTCATACGTCCCTGACAGCAGTGGGCGAGGCCGAGAAGGTCTGGCCCGGATTCGAGTGAGGAGGTGGGTGCATTGGAGATGAACATGATTCCGCAGACGGATCTGCAGGTGTGCAAGCACGTGCTCGGCTACGAGCCCGTCCCGGCTACCGGCGCAGCTCTGTCTTTCCGCGCGCGCACTCACCGCGGAGGCAACAAGCCGTCCGCTCTCGCACCCGACTCCGCATCTCCAGGAGACTCGCCGGTCTAACGACCGAAGAGATCCAGGCCGCGGAGTCCACCTAGGACCCGCGGCCTTTAATTCTTGTCCGGAAGACCGACCCCACGAGGGCCGGCCGGCAGGGATCTAGCCCGGGGTCCTGTTCCCCGAACGTTCACCGACGACGTGCATCCATACAGGACACAGGAGACAACCGTGCGCCTCACTGCGCTCCTCGACACTCTTCCCCAGGGCGGCTCGGGCCCCTGGGACCCGCCTCAACACCCCGCCACGAGCGGGACCGGTTCGGACTCGGCGGAGTTCAACCGACTGATGGACACGCTGCTGCCGTGCCGTACCAACGACCCGGAGCTGTGGTTCGCCGAGCACAGCACGCAGGTGGAGCAGGCCAAGGCGCTCTGCCGCACGTGCCCCCTGATGGAGGGCTGCCTCGCCGGCGCCCTCGAGCGCAACGAGCCCTGGGGTGTCTGGGGCGGCGAGGTGTTCGTGGACGGCGTCGTCGTTGCCCGCAAGCGTGGCCGTGGCCGGCCGCGCAAGTCGGAGAACGTCGCCGCCGCCTGACCCGCATCGTTGAGTGCGGGCTATTTGTTGAGCCAGCCGGTCTCGAACAACAAATAGCCCGCACTCAACGCGGCAGGCGTCAGGCCGGGAGGGCCACGCATCCGCAGCGCGGGTGTGGGTCCGCCGGGTGAGCTCGGGGGAGTCCCGCCGGGAGAGAGATCTCCAGGCACGCACCGACGGCCGCGGGCCGGTGCCCGTCCAGCTGGGCGAGCACCTGGCCCGCGGCCGTCGCCGCTGCCACGGCGGCGAGCGTCGCCTCGTGCGTCGGCTCCGGCGTCTTGCGGAGCTGCGCGGCGAGCGCCGGCCACTCCCGGTCGGCGTCGGCGCGCGCGAGGTCCACGCAGCTCACGCACGCCGACCGGCCCGGCCGGACGAACGGGCCCACCACCATGTCGGCCTCCCGCACCACCACCGGCAGGTGCGGCACCCCGAGGCCGAGGAGCCGCTGGTACCGCGCCGGGTGCGCGGCATGCGGCTCGGTGACGACCACGACGTCGAGATCGGTCGGGTCGAGCCCCGGACCGCCCGCCCCGCTGTCGTCCACCCGGACGGCCACCCGCGGCGAACGCTCGGCGAGGAGCGACCGCACGGCGCAGTCGCGGGCCTGTCCGACGTCGACGGGGCGCAGCCCGCCCAGCCCGACGTCGGTGACCTGCACCGGCAGCGGGTCGTGCAGCACCAGACCGCCGACCCCCGCCGTCGCGAGATGCAGCGCGACGGCCGTCCCCAGCCGCCCGAGGCCGACCACGCCCACCGCCCGCTGCGCCCGGTCGGCGAGCGTGGCGAGTCCCGCGCCGTCGGGCCGCAGCATGCCGAGGACCGTCGCGTCGGCGGCGCCGTCGGCCGGGGCGGTCACCGCCCCCACCGTCCCCGGCACCGGGACCAGCACGCCCGCGCGGAACAGGGCGGTCATGATCTCGTCGCGCCGCTCCGCCGGCACGCCGCAGCGCGCCGCCGACTGCTCGACCGTCACGTGCCGCCGTTCGGCGATCTCCTCGAGCCACGTCTCCTCGGCCGGCGTGAGACCCGACAGCACGAAGGACCACCGCGGGTCGGATCCGCACTGCATCTGGCCGCCGCCGCGGCTGAGCACGGGCGTGCCGGGCCGCAGCCGGAGAAGGGGAGCGCGCGTCATGCCGACAACCTTGCCCGACGGCGTCGCCCGCCCCAGGCGCTCGTCCACAGTTCCAGAGGTATATCCAAAGCATCGCGCGGACCGGAAGTTCCCGTGTGCGCCGATAGCCAAATGGACGGCGCACCGCTTGCCGACCCGGTTACGGTGACACTATGAGCGACCAGCACCAGCCCGGCGATACTCCCCAGTCGTGGGAGGAGATGCTGCGCTCCATGCTCGGCGACGGCGCAGACGAAGTGATGGCCGAGATGCGCGAACGGGGCATCGACCCGACCGCCCTCGGCGGACAGCCCGACCCCGTGATGATGCAGTACGCGCTGGCCCAGGTGCAGAAGATGCTCTCGGCCGAGGGCACCGGACCGGTCAACGCGGACGTCGCGCACGACGTCGCGCGCCAGGTGGCGGTCAGCGAGGGCGACCCCTCGCTGACGGGCAAGCAGGCCAAGGACGCCACCGACGCGCTGGCCGTGGCGGAGCTCTGGCTCGACGCGGTCACCGACCTCCCGCCCGCGGGCGGGACGAGGCACGCGTGGAACCGGTCCGAGTGGGTCGAGGCCACGCTCCCCGTGTGGAACGAGCTCGCGGCGCCCGTCGCCTCCTCAGTCTCCGACGCGCTGGCCACCGTGCTGCGCGACCAGCTCCCCGAGGGCATCGACGACGGCGAGGCCATCCCCGGGATGCCCGCCGGCGTGCTGCACGGCCTCGGCGGCTCGATCGACCCGGCCCAGATGATGCGCAGGCTCGGCTCTGCGGTGTTCGGCATGCAGGTCGGCCAGGCCGCGGGCACGCTCTCGCGCGAGGTGTTCGGCGCCACCGACGTCGGTCTGCCGCTGCTCGACAGCCCCGACACGGTGCTGCTGCCCACCAACGTGGCCGCGTTCGCCGACGGACTGGACGCCCCGCTCGAGGAGGTGCGGCAGTTCCTCGCGGTCCGCGAGGCCGCGCACGCCCGGCTGTTCACCCACGTCCCGTGGCTCCGGTCGCACCTGCTGTCGATAGTGGAGCGCTACGCGCGCGGCATCACCATCGACCTCGACGCGCTCGAGGCGCAGGTGCGCGACATCGACCTCGCCGACTCCGACGCGCTGCGCAGCGCCCTGTCCGGTGGGGTGTTCGGGCTGCAGAACACGGACGAGCAGAAGGCAGTGCTCCTCAACCTGGAGACCACGCTCGCACTGGTCGAGGGCTGGGTCGACGAGGTCAGCGCCGTCGCCGCGCTGCCGCACATCCCGCACGCCATCCCGCTGCGCGAGATGATCCGCCGCCGCCGCGCCGCCGGCGGTCCCGCCGAGCAGACGTTCTCGACCCTGGTCGGCCTGGAGCTGCGGCCGCGCCGGTCGCGCGACGCCGCGACCCTGTTCTCGATAGTGGCCCGCGCCCAGGGCACAGCGGGGCGCGACGCCGTGTGGGACCACCCCGACCTGCTGCCCGGCACCCGGGACCTCGACGACCCGTCGGGCTACCTGGTGCGCCGCGAGGCCGCGGAGACCGAGCACGCCGACGTGGACGCGGCGCTCGCGGAGATCTTCGGCGAGGAGGAGGGCCCCACGGACGAGCCCACCGACGGCCCCACCGGCCAGGCCAAGTAGTCCCGGCCTCAGTCGTCCTCGTCGTCGGACGTGAGCTGCCCCGGGTCGTCCTGCGAGAACGACGCGCCCTCGAGGAACCCGCGCGCCCGGTCGGTCCTGGGGTAGACCTCGAGGATCTTCCAGAACTCCGGGCCGTGGCCTGCGTGCAGCAGGTGCGCGAGCTCGTGCAGCAGCACGTAGTCGAGCACCCAGGACGGCATGCCCTGGACCCGGGTGGAGATGCGGATGGAGCCGTCCAGCAGCGTGCACGACCCCCAGCGCCGGCCCTGGTTCGACGACCACCGCACGCTCGACGGCAGGGCCGTGCCGTCGAGATACTTGGCGGAGAGCTCGCAGGCGCGGTCCATCAGCTCCTGGTCGGACGGACGGCGGCGCCGTTCCTTGTCCTCGAGCCGGGCTACCATCTTGGCCACCCACTCTCGTTCCTGAGCCCGAGAGAAGCGCGCCGGAATCGCGACGATGGTTCGTCCACCGTCGCGATATGCGCTCACCGTGGCGGTGCGACGGCGGCTCCGGCGCACCTCCACGGACGTCAAGGCGTCGTGGGCCACGGAACGACCGTAGCGTGTTATCGGCGCGACGTGGGGTATAACACACCGTTCGAGTGGAAATTCTTTGCACGACGGCGTATTGGTTGCCGGGATGCGAACGGGTACCCGCGCCGCCGTCGGGCAGCTTTCACGGAACCCTCAGTCAAGTGAGGAATGATAGGCCGGTGACCGATATGCGCGACCGCCAGCATGCCCACCCCGAGCCGTCGCCGTTCGAGCCTGGGCCCGGCACGGAGCGGCCCGAGGTCGCACCGATCACGCGCCGCACGGTGACGCTGGGTGTGTCCTTGCTGGCGACAGCCGTCCTGGCCGCGGTGGCGCTCGTGGTACCCACGCCGTACGCGATGCGCTCGCCCGGGCCGACCGAGGACACGCTGGAGCGGAACCTCATCCAGATCGAGGGCGCGCGCACCTACGAGTCCACGGGCCAGCTCCGCCTGACGACGGTCTCCGTGCTGGGCGGGCCCGGCTACCCGATGATGTCGGGGCAGGTGATCCAGGGCTGGCTCGACCCGCGGCGCTCGGTGCTCCCGGTGGAGGCGATCTTCCCCGAGGCGACCACCCAGGAGGAGCAGCAGGAGGTCAGCCAGGCCGAGATGGTCACGTCGCAGGAGTCGGCCACGGCGGCCGCGTTGACGGAGATCGGGTACGACGTGCCCGCCGTCCTCGACGTCGAAGGGACGGAGCCGGGCTCCGGTGCCGAGGGCAAGCTCGAGAAGGGCGACGTCATCGACGCGTTCCAGGGCGAGCCCGTCGGCACCTACGCGGACCTGATCGACGGGCTCGCGGAGACGAACCCGGGCGACAGCGTGACGCTCGGCGTGCAGCGCGGCCAGCGCCGGATGGACGTCGACGTCACCACCTCGGGCAACGGGGAGCGGGCGGTGCTCGGCGTCTTCATCGACCCGCACTACGACTTCCCCGTTGACGTCTCCATCGAGATCGAGAACATCGGCGGGCCCAGTGCCGGCACCATGTTCGCGCTCGGCATCATCGACAAGCTCACCCCCGAGGACGAGGCGAACGGCAAGATCATCGCCGGCACCGGCACGATGAGCCCCGAGGGCACCGTGGGACCGATCGGCGGCATCGAGCAGAAGCTGTACGGCGCCGTCCGGGACGACGCCGAATGGTTCCTCGCCCCGGCGGGCAACTGCGACCAGGTCGTCGGCAACGTGCCCGCCGGGCTGAACGTGGTCAAGGTGGCGACTCTGGCCGAGGCGCGCGACGCCGTCGAGCAGATCGGGCGGGGCGACGGTGCAGACCTGCCGACGTGTCCGTGACCTGCCCGCCCACTTGTTGACCCTGTGTTGCACATCTGGAGGATGTGGGAACCTTGTGTCGGGAACCTTGAGCAGAGCCTGGCCGTTCCACCTGGGTACGGCCCAACCATTTGATGACGTGAGGTAACGCAGTCGTGTCCTTCGCCGCAGCACCTCGCCGCCCTTCCGGCGGCGCCTCCCGAGCCCGACGACGCAGTCCGTTGGGGGTGGCGATCGTCGCGGTCGCCATCGTGATCGCAGCCCTGCTCCTCCTCGCCCAGTTCTGGACCGAGGTGATGTGGTTCGGCCAGGTCGGGTTCTCCCGGGTGATCTGGACCGAGTGGGGCATGCGCGCGGCCCTGTTCGCCGCCGGCTTCCTGATCATGGGCGGGGCGGTGTTCTGGTCGTTCACCGCGGCCTACCGGTCGCGCCCCATCTACGCGCCGAGCACGCCCGAGCAGGCGACGCTCGACCAGTACCGCGAGGCCGTCGAGCCCCTGCGCCGGGTGGTGATGATCGCCGCGCCGGTCCTCGTCGGATTCTTCGCCGGCGTCGCGGCCTCGGCGCAGTGGCGCACGGTGCTGCTGGCGTTCAACAGCGAGCCCTTCGGTCAGAACGACCCGCAGTTCGGCATGGATCTCGGGTTCTTCGTCTTCCTGCTGCCCGCGCTGCGGTTCACCGTCGGGTTCCTGATCTCGGTGGTGATCATCGCGGGCATCGCCGGGCTGATCACGCACTACCTGTACGGCGGGCTCCGGGTCGGGCCCGCCGCGGCCGGCGGTCCCCGGACCACCACCGCCGCGCGCGTCCACCTGGCCATCGTCGGCGCGGTGCTCCTGCTGCTCTTCGCCGCCAACTACTGGCTCGACCGGTATTCGATCCTGACGAACGCAGGCGACCGGTTCGACGGCGCCTCGTACTCCGACGTGCACGCTGTGATCCCCGCCAAGGGCATCCTCACCGTGGTCGCGATCTTCGTCGCCGCGCTGTTCATCGTCACGGCGTTCCGCGGCGACTGGCGCCTGCCGGCGATCGGCGTCGGCCTCATGGTCGTGTCCGCCATCGCCATCGGCGGCATCTACCCCGCCGTCGTGCAGCGCTTCCAGGTGAACCCGAACGCGCAGGAGCTGGAGGCCGAGTACATCCAGCGCAACATCGACGCGACGTTGTCGGCGTTCGACATCGACAGCGTCGAGAAGGAGCAGTACGACGCCACGACCCAGGCCGAGGAAGGCGCGCTGCGGTCGGACGCCGACACCGCCGCGTCGATCCGCCTGCTGGACCCGCAGGTCGTGTCGCCGTCGTTCCGCCAGCTCCAGCAGAACAAGCAGTACTACAACTTCAACGACTCCCTCTCGGTCGACAAGTACGACATCGACGGCAAGTCCCGCGACACCGTGATCGCGGTGCGCGAGCTCAACCTCGACGGCCTCGGCCAGGACCAGCGCAACTGGGTCAACGACCACACCGTGTACACGCACGGCTACGGCGTCGTCGCCGCGTATGGCAACCAGCCCGGCCCGGACGGCCGGCCGGCCTTCTTCGAGGGTGGCATCCCGTCCCAGGGCGCCATCACCGACATGGAAGGCAAGTACGAGCCGCGCATCTACTTCAGCCCCAGCACCGACACCTACTCGATAGTGGGGGCGCCCGATGGCACCAAGCCGTGGGAGCTCGACTACCAGGCGGACGACGCGGAGGACGGCGGCCAGGTCAACACGACCTTCACCGGTGACGCCGGGCCGAGCGTCGGCCCGTTCGGCAGCAAGCTGCTGTACGCGCTGAAGTTCGGCGAGGAGCAGCTCCTGTTCTCCGACCGCGTGACCAGCGAGTCGCAGATCCTGTACGACCGCGACCCGCAGCAGCGCGTCAGCAAGGTCGCCCCCTGGCTCACCCTCGACAACCGGGTCTACCCGGCGGTCGTGGACGGCCGCGTGAAGTGGATAGTCGACGCGTACACCACCAGCGACGCCGTCCCCTACTCGTCGTCGACGCCGCTCGACGAGGCGGTGGCCGACACCCTCACCACGCAGCAGGGCGCTCCCGTCGCGCTGCCGGAGGAGGTCAACTACATCCGCAACTCGGTCAAGGCCACCGTCGACGCCTACGACGGCTCGGTCGACCTGTACGCGTGGGACGCCGACGACCCGATCCTCAAGGCCTGGACCAACGTCTTCCCGGGGTCGGTCAAGCCGATGGAGGAGATCTCCGGCGACCTGATGAGCCACCTGCGGTACCCGGAGGACCTGTTCAAGGTGCAGCGCACCCTGCTCAGCCAGTACCACGTGACGGACTCGGCCGAGTTCTTCTCGGGCCAGGACTTCTGGAACAACCCGACCGACCCGACGTCGGAGACCTCGCCCCCGCCGCTGCAGCCGCCGTACTACCTGACGCTGAAGATGCCGGGCCAGGACGACCCGTCGTTCTCTCTCACGTCGACCTTCATCCCGGGCGGTAACACGGACCGCGAGGTCCTCACCGGCTTCCTCGCCGTGGATGCCGATGCCGGGAACAAGGACGGGACCAGATCCGAGGACTACGGCAAGCTACGCCTGCTGGAGCTCCCACGAGATACGACCGTGCCCGGCCCCGGCCAGGTGCAGAACAACTTCGACTCGAACCCGACGATCTCCGAGCAGCTGAACATCCTGGAGATTGGTGCGTCGACGGTGCGCCGCGGCAACCAGCTCACCCTTCCCGTGGGCGGCGGTCTGCTGTACGTGCAGCCGGTGTACATCCAGTCGACCGGCGGCACGCAGTTCCCGCTGCTGCGCAAGGTGCTGGTCGCGTTCGGTGACGACATCGGCTTCGCCGACACGCTCGACGAGGCGCTGGACCAGGTGTTCGGCGGCAACTCGGGCGCCCAGGCCGGCGATGCGGGTACCGCCCAGGACGAGGCGCCGACTGCCCCGCCCACCGGTGAGGGCGAGCCGGGCACACAGCCCACGCCCGCGCCGAGCGGTGAGCCCAGCACGGAGCCGGGCACGGGCGGGGCGCCGAGCAGCGAGCTCGACGCGGCGCTGCAGGACGCGGCCCAGGCCATGGAGGACGCCAACGCGGCGCAGCGGGAGGGTGACTGGGCCGCCTACGGCGACGCGCAGGACCGCCTGCAGCAGGCGCTCGAGGACGCCATAGCCGCCGAGCAGGCGCAGGAGGGCTCGGCGGGGTGACGCCCGCCGCGCGCTGAGCGCGCGGTAAGCGTCGGCAAGGGCTCCCTGGTGTTCGCACCGGGGAGCCCTTCTTTACTCGGGCCGGCCGTTGGGCGCGGCCCTCAGCCGAGCCGGCGGGCGACCACCACCGAGTTGATGACGTCGTCGGTGGGGTGCACCACCTCCAGCACCTCGAACCCGGTCATCGCGCTCAGGTCCACGGGCGGGTACAGGAGGGTGCGCAGCCCGCGCGCGCTGCGCGCGAGGAGCATGGCCCCCGGCCGCATGGCGCCCGCGATCCGGTCCAGGATCGCCGCCTTGGCCGACGGCGTCTCGCCCACCAGCGCCGCGAGCACCACGGCGTCGTACCCCGCGAGGGCGACGTTGGCGGCGTCGGCCTGCTCGAACCGGACCCCCGCGGTCCCGACCCGTGCCGCGACCCGTCGCGCGAGGGCGACCGCCGCCGGGTCGCGGTCCAGGCCGACGACGGGACAGCCGAGCGCGTCGGCGTACCCGAGCGTGCTGAGCGGAAGCGGCCCGCAGCCGAGGACGGCGACCGACGTCGGCGTCCTGCCCGAGCGCGCGCCGCTCGAGTGGGTGAGCACGTGGACCTCGAGGGCCGTGAGCCGGTCGTAGTTGTCGAGGTAGGGGAACGCGGCGAGCGCGGCCCGCGGGTCGGGCGCGGAACATATGCGCTCCGCCCAGGCATGCTCCAGAGCGGTCTCGCCGCGCGCGGACAGCTCGCGGACGGCTGCCCTGCGGCTGCTGACCTCCGGATGCGTCAGCACGGCGTCGGCCTGGCGGTCGGGCGCCGCGAGGACCGCCTGTACCAGGTCGCCGAACAGGGCGTTCGTGCGGGGATCCGGTCGCAGGTGAGGCAGGGTGGCAAGCTGGTCGATGAGGTGGACGATCCGGTCGGCGGTCACGGCGGTATCGGTCAGCTCCGTCGTCATGGGGACGATCGTTCCACGGCCGGATCGGTTCGATTGCCTGTGACCTGCGTCTCTACCGCCCGACCCGGTTTGCGTATCGCTCCCAGGGGTGCGTAAAGTAGGGGTTACCGCCGCGGGGTGGAGCAGTTCGGTAGCTCGCTGGGCTCATAACCCAGAGGTCGCAGGTTCAAATCCTGCCCCCGCTACAAAGTCAGGCCCGGGATTCTACGGAATCCCGGGCCTGAAAGGTTTCTGGAGACTTGACCCTCCCACCCCATTGGCACCTCTTTGAGCACCCCAGGGCGCTCTCAGCGAGGTTGCGTCGTACCCGTCCAGAGTTGGCGCGGGTTACCCCAGGTTCCGTCGGATGGGCCGTTGCCCCTGACGAGCATGGACACGAACACAACTCCCACATCTGTTCCGTCGGGTGGTCTGGAACCACTCCTGACGGCCGAGGACCTTGCCGCCTATCTCGGCATTCCGGTCTCGACGGTGCGCGACTGGCGCACCGCAGGGAAGGGGCCCTGCGGCGTATGGGTAGGCAAGCACCTGCGATACGCCGTCAGCGACGTGCGGGCCTGGCTCTCCGAGCAGCGCGAGTCGCAGCCGGGGCAGCCGCCGGAGAGTCGGTGATGAGCCATGGCTAGGCAGCGCATCCCGATCGGCACCTTCGGTGACATCTACACCTCGAAGCTCCGGAGCGGCAACTTTCGCGCACGGACGAAGTTCCGTGACGTGGACGGACACCTTCGATTGGTCGAGGCCAGTGCCGAGACTGTGAAGGCCGCAGAGACAAAGCTCAAGGTGATGCTTGCCCAGCGCGGCGCAGACCTGGCTGGCCCAGCAGCGCGAGGCGCGGCCTGGGCAGCTGCCGGAGGGTCGGTGATGAGCCATGGCTAGGCAGCGCATCCCGATCGGCACCTTCGGCGACATCTACACCGCGAAGCTCCAGAGCGGCAACTATCGTGCCCGCACGAAGTTCCGTGACGTCGACGGGCACCTTCGATTGGTCGAGGCCAGTGCCGAGACTGCGAAGGCCGCAGAGACAAAGCTCAAGGTGAAGCTCGCCCAGCGCGGCAGGGTCTCCTCGCGAGTCGGTGACCTGGGTCCGGGCAGCAAGTTCGGCGAGCTCGTCGACGTCTGGTTGGAGGACCTCGACCTGGACGGCGAGCTTGCGCCGAACACACGTGCTCTCTACGAGCGCAACATGAGCAAGCTGGTCCTCCCGGCGTTCGAGGGGTACACCCTGCGTGAGGTCACGGTCGCTCGCGTCGACCGGTTCCTGCGGTCGCTCGCCAAGACACGAAGCCACAGCATGGCTAAGCAGGCCAAGACGGTCCTAAGCCTCGCTCTCGGTCTGGCGGTGCGGTACGAAGCGATCGAACGCAACCCCGTGGCGGGCGTGAAGCGGCTCAAGCGCTCGCACGCTGAGGCAAGGGCTTTGACACATGCAGAACTCGAGGTGGTGCGTGCAGCAGTCAGAGGCTGGCGTCGTCAGGAGGGCCTTTCGGGCCCGAAGCCTGATGGGCAGCTAGAAGCGATCATCGAAGTGATGATTGGATCCTCGGCGCGGATCGGCGAGGTGCTGGCACTGCGCAAGTGCGACGTGGACGTGACCTCCATGCCGGCGACGATCCGGATCAGCGGAACGATCGTCTCCCTTAAAGGGAAGCCGACCTATCGTCAGCCTCATCCGAAGTCTCGTGCATCGGTACGGCGCCTTGCGGTCCCGTCGTACACCGCCGAGGCGTTGCGGCGGCGCCTTGTCGAGGTTGCCGATGCTCGGCCCGACGGGCTGATCTTCCAGACCCGCAACGGGACACCACTGACGACCAACAATGTGCGACGGCGCCTTCGCGAGATTCTGAAGGACACCGGACTTGGCTGGGTGACGCCGCATTCCTTCCGCCGCACCGTAGCCACGACGATCGAGCGATCTGCAGGTGCGGACCTTGCGGCCGAGCTGTTGGGTCACACCTCGTCTGACATCACGAAGCTGCACTACATCGAGAAGGACGAGAACGTGAGTGGCCGGACCGCCGAGATCCTGGAATCTCTGGCACCTAAGGCAACGTAGATCCCAGCGATTCATGGCGAGGGGGCGGGGCACTCCGAACCGTCCCCTCGTCACGCTTGCCGGACTGGGCACATCACTCTTCGGAGGGAGCGGAACGTCGACTCCGACGAACCTGGCCGCGCGCCCTGTCACCAGTGGCTGGCACCGTGTCGTACCAGGCGATGGCACCGGAGTGCTTCGCCGCCAGGTCCAGGCGCGTGTGCGCCTGCCGTAGCAGATCGGCGACCCGGCGCAGATGCGCCGCTGCGGTGAGCGCTTTGACTCCTCCGACGGCGGTGGAGGCGGTTTGGTCGTGGGCCAGGTGCAGGTTCTGGCGGTGTGCTGCGGCGACCTGGATTGCGACCTGTTCCATGCGGCGGGCTGTGGCTGCCAGGTCGGACACCACCCAGTACGTGTCGCACGGGTCCGCGAAGCTGCGGGTCGCGAACACTAGGTTCCGCATGGCCTCGGCGGCGTCCTCGGCGGTGTGCTGCGGGTTGGTATAGGTCAGCATGGCCGGCTCCTGGGTCTCGGCGGGAACGTGACACTGACAGGTGTCCGACCGGAACCGCGCCGTCAGAAGCCACGAACGGTCGTCGCAGGCACCCGCATCGACATGTAGGCATCCAGCGCCATCTGAGGACGCCGTCGGGGATACGTGCCAGGTCGTAACGTCGGAGTGCGAGCCCGATGCCGTTATGCTCCGATGCCATGGGAAAGCTCCGCGACAACCCGCCTACGTGGCGGTTGTTTGAGCAAGGAGTCGCAGAACTTATCCAGGACCTCGGCTCCGGGGCTCGCGTTGAGCACGATGCGCGTTTGCTCGGTGACCTGAGTCGAACCCAGCGCCAGATTGACGTCCTTGTGACAGGCACTCTTGCTGAATACCCGGTTGCGATCGCCATTGAGTGTAAACATCTCAAGGAGTCGGTCATGATCGATGTGGTCGAAGCGTTTATAGGTAAGCTCCAAGACATCAACGTAGGTACCGGCGTAATATTTTCGACCTCGGGGTTCACGAGGCCAGCAGCACAGCGAGCTGAGGGGTCTCGGTTTCCAAAGATCCATTTAAGGACTGTCTCGCGCGAGATGTTTTTGACTCAGCGGAGGGTAACCATGGCCGGGGCGTGGAACTTATCTCAGCGTTTCAAGATGGAGCGGGTAGGCCCAGGAAGAACGCTCCTCGTTCTGGAGAATCCAGTGTCTTTCGACGCTACCCGTGATGTGTTGCTTGGAAACCCAGGAAGCATCGGATTTGTAGGGTACGGGTCCGGTGGGCTCTTCCCCGCGATGGTCCGCTCCATTGAGGACTCGCTTGTCGAGCGGATCTCGTATTTCGGTGACCTCGATGTTGAGGGGCTACGCGTTCCGATCGAGGCAGACCGTGTCGCCCGAGAGGCTGGACTGCCACGAGTGCAGCCGGCGACCGATCTCTATGAAGCATTGCTTGAGCGTGGTCGGCCTCAAGGCAGTAGAGATCTTGTTACGAGAGAAGAGGCCGAAGCGCTGACCAATTGGCTTGATCCCGCACACCGGGCGACTGTCATCGATCTACTGCAATCAGGCCAGCAGCTGTGGCAAGAAGCTGTGGACACCGAATTTCTGCGCTCCAACGCCGAGTGGTCCTCTCGCTCCTCCGGAACTCTGTAGGCCTTGGTGCACAATGTGACGTCCCCAGGCCGCACGGTCGCTATTCCGGGCCCAGCAACACTTCGGTCCGCAACCCGATCACGCGTTCCCACGCACGCACTGGCTGCGTGACACTGCGCCGGCCCAGGCCGAGTTGCTCAGCGACGACATCGAAGTCCTCGGCATACAGCTGCGCGAGCGCGGGAACCCGGGTCGTTACCCGGAGTGCGGTTCGCGGATTGGTGTGGAGGAGCGCGGTGATCAGGGTTCGTCGCATCGTGCGGACGGTGTCCGAGGAGGTCCCGGGCAGCTTGGCGTGGTTGGACAGCTCCACGACACCTCGGCCCGGGCCGGTGGCCCGGGCCTCGATGGCCGCAGTCCCGCCCTGCAGCACGTAGGTTGTCCGCCGTGGGTGGAGCCGTGGACGTCGCGCCGGGACGGCGGTTTGTATGACGTGCGCGACAAGGACGACGACCAGCAGGCTGTAAGCGGCCCCGGCGACGATCGCCGCCGGCCAGCCGTGGGAGTACGCGAACGCCGCGACGATCAGCGCGAACATCGATACCACCATTGCCCCGGTGGCCGAGGAGATGGTCCGCAGCACCGGCAGCCGAAGGCGCCGGGCGTGAGCTGGCGTGCAGTGGTCGGACAGGCCGTCGAGCGACGACGGGTCCGGAAGGACGACCCTCTCTGACGGGCTCATGGGGGCAAGTCTCCAAGGCTCGCCGGCGCACCTCCACCGCTGAGCCCTGCCGCCCCGACCTCTTGTTGCCGGTGGTCCCCGGGTGCGGCGCGGCCGAGCCGCGACAGATGGAGCGCAGCGGCGGGTGGGTCCTGCGTGAGCTGCGTGTCCGGACGGTCTGCGGTCACATGCCCGGACCGGGCTTCGTGCCGCCCGGCCGCGGCGGGCCGTTCTCGGAGTCCGGGGCTCGCTGGGTTGCGCGGAGCTGGTTGATCCGGTCGCGGGCCGCATTCAGGTCGACGACGTGGGTGTCTCCGGGCAGGTCCACAGGGACGTACCTGATCGGGGCATCCAGGTTGGCCTCGTATGCCTCCCGGGGCGACGCGAGGGTGTCAGCGGTGAGCCCGGCCTCGCGCGCGTAGGTGACGATGGCCGACATTCCTGCGGCGAGGTCGTGCTTGAGCCTCGCGCCGGAGGGCTGGACGGTGAGCTCGGCGGGCGACCAGATGGTCTGCTGGATCGTGGGCTCGCCGAGGATCTGTTCAGGGTGTTCGAGGTAATAATCGTTGAGATGAGCCTGGAGCCCGTTGCGTTCGTAGGCCAGGGACCGCAAGAAGGTGTGCGGGTGGCGGGGTGCTCCGAAGTGGCGGCGCAGGACGAGTATGTCGACGCAGCCGTCGTTGCCCGGATCGGTGCGCAGGGCGCCGGCGGGGAGGCGTACCGCACCGGCGAGTTCGCCCAGGTGGGCGATGTACTGGCGAAACTGCGGGTCGGGGTCGTCGAGCAGTTCCTGGGACACCAAGGCGACGGTGAACCCGCCGGGTTCTGTGGCTTCCAGCATCGAGACCACTCCGACGGTCTGGGTGAGCTGGCGTTGTTCGGTGATGCCGGGGCGGTGCAGGGCGACGTCGACGTACGGGGCGACGCCGATCACGGCGTCGTGCTCGTCGTGGAAGGTGTCCTCGTCCATGACCCGTAGGACCGTTCCGTGATGCGGCCAGGACGCGGGGAGATCGCGACCGGCGGGGATCTGCCCCGTGAAGCCGTTCGCCTGGCCCGGATCGAGGCGGCGTTCGGAGGGCGGCAGCCCTGCCAGTACTTCCGGGTCCGTGCCGAGGGCAAGGAATCTCCCCTCGTAGATGCCTAGGGCGCGCAGCGTCTTCCAGACGTGGTGGGCGATCAGATCGTGGGCGGCGGTGGCGTCCGCGGCGCGGTGATCGTGCATCGCGGCGACGTCCGCGCGCGCGGCGGCCTTGGCGTGCTCGTCATCCCCGAACGCGTCGTCGAGGAAGCGTTCGGTCTCGTCGTCGAACATCATGACCTCCCCGAATCGGTCCGGAGTCGTGGCATGGTGCCGGGCACGGGGCGGCGAACCTCGGACCGGACCCGGTCCTCGACCGCGCGCCGGGCGGCGATGTCCTGGGCGACCCATGCCTCGAAGTCCGCAGCCCGGTCGGTGAAGGTGCGGGGGCGGACGGCGTCGGAGTCCCAGGTCTCCTGGGAGCCGAACCCGGTCTCACCGGGCCACAGGGTGATCGGGGTCGGGCGGTCATCGTTCAGTCCGGTTCCGCAGACGGAGACCCAGTGCAGCAGCCGGTCCTTCGCCTCGACCAGCTCGCGGTGCCAGGTGATCGGGGCGGAGGCCGATGCTTTGGGGTCGTAGGCGGCCAGCCACGCGGTGTGCAGGGCTGACAGCTCCCACCGCAGCTCGGCGTGCCGGTGCCACAGCGGCGGGATCACCGTGACTCCGAGCCCGTAGTCGCGCCGCATCCAGGTCACCCAGGTGTCCAGGTCCCGCCAGTACAGGCTCGCCTCAAACGAGGACAGGAGGTTCAGGTTCATCGGTCGAAGCGGCAAGCTCGGTACGGCTGGTCGTCCCGGGCGGTACCCGGACGTAGCGCCAAAGCCTGCTGGTAGGGCGAAGGGGTCCTCGTCGTCGGGAGGGTCGTCGTCCCCGCTGTTGTCGGTGCTCTCGTCGGGGCTGTCGAAGTCCTCGTCCAGGGCCTCGACGTCGCTGGGCAGCATGAACGCGTTGTTAACGAAGTCGTCGAGCATCGACTCGTCCGCCAGAGCGGGTTGGGCGGGGTCGTGCGTGGGTGCGTTGTGCTGGGTGTCGTCCGGTGTGTTGGTGCGGTTCTCGTCCATCGCTGTGAGCTCCCTTCACGCGGTCCTGGTCGCGGGCACGATTCGGCCGGCGACGATCGGCTGGTCCTGCTCGGACAGTTGCCCCGCGGGCGAGTTGTCGCCGGCCTTGTCCGTGCTCGTCACCCTGCGACCAGCGCGGCGGGCCCGGGTGACGCGGTAGGTGGTGCGGGCGGCGTCGTGCCCGATGCGGCGGGCCACGAACCAGGTCCCGTCGCTGGTGGTCTTCACGCGCCCGGAGGCGACGAACCGGTCGCCGAACCGGAACCGGGTTGTCATCCGGTCGGCGGCCTTGCCGAACACGACCAGATCGCACGGCACCGCCGGGAGGTCTGCGAACTGGCCGTCCTCCAGCGGGACCGGGACGGGATCGGCCTGTACCCGCACCCGGACGAACGACCGGCCGGCCCGGGTGTGCTGCAGGACGGGGTCGGCGGCCAGCCGGCCCTCCAGGCTGACGGACGTGGGGATCGTCGAAGAGGGCATGGTGGGGGACGTCATGGGAGGCTCCCTGTCGGTCAGCCCCCGCCGGCGTGGCGGGGTGCTGAATGACAGGTGCGCTGCCGGGCCCGGCGAAGCCGGTTCACCGGACCTGCCCAGAAGCGCGGGCGGGCTACTGGCCCGAACTCCGAGGACGGGACGGCAAAAGTCGTCGCCATACCGCCGAGCGGTTCACCCGAGACGCGACCAGCTGTAGGGACCCGAGCTCGAGAGCCGGAGCGGCGCGAGCCGGGGCTGGTCGCGATGGTGTGCAGGCTCTGGTGTGAGGCGGCGCCGGTTCTGCTCATCGGCGATGTCCCGGATCTGCTCCGTGGCCAGGCCCAGGTTCACCACGACGCCACGCGGCTCGGGGGTGTCCGCGACGTACCTCTGGTAGCGGTCGAGGTCGATGGCCAAGTCATTGAGCTCGTCTTGCAACCGCCGAGAAGCTTTGCCACCAGCGCGGCCTGGCTGGTCGGCTACCAGGCGTAGCATCGCGGCGACCATCTGCCACTCGGTCCCCACGCTTCGGCTGATCTCGTCACCCGTGGGCGGCTGGTGGGCGCAGTCGGCCAGATGGCGAGCCGCCAGGTACTGGTCTAAGGCGCTGCTGGGCAGCGTCCCGTCCTGGAACTGGTTGGGCAGCTGGGACAGCAGGACGTCGGACTCGACCTCCCACTCGACGCGCAGCTCGGGTTCGTTGTCCGGGTCAGCCCCGCCATCGATGTTCCACCACTCGTGTGCTGCCCGATCCCAGGACCACGCCCGGTCCATCAGCTCGATCAGCCGGTCGGCCATGGCCTGGAATCGGTCAACCCGCTGAGCGGGTGTCATCGCGGTGACCTCGGCGGGTTGAGCTGCCAGCGTGGCTTGGAAAGCGAGCCAGGCATACATGCCGCGTCGCCCGCCGGTCACGGCCGACGCGTCCAGGACGGGCCGGTAGCCGCCCAGGTGGCCACGCACCTTGTCCCACTGCTCGATGATGGGCGCACGCAGCTCGGAGACCGTGTGCAGGCGGCTGTCAGCAAGCACAAGTTGAGCGATGACGTCGCTCCACCGGGGCGCGCCGGTCACCTGCCAGTCCTTGACCAGGCGCAAGTCGCGGACCGCGTTCTCCGACGCATCCACGTACTCGCCGTAGTCCGTGTCGGCCCAGTCGCTCAGGTGCCGGAACGCAGCCAGGTCCACGGCGAGTTTCTGGCTCACCGTCGCTGCCTGCGCGAAGGCGTTCTCCACCAGGGCTTCAGGCGTCAGCTTCGTCTGCGCGCTCATCGACCCGGTCACCCCCTTGGTCAGAGGCGGTGTCCCTGCTCGTGGTCGCGGCGTTGGCGTCGCCGCGGATGGTGGCTTCGAAAGCGTTCCGCCCGGCCACCAGATGGGCGGCGTCGGTGCGCTTGGTCCAGGGGCGCAGGGTGGCAATGATCGGTGGGACCGAGCGCAGCAGGACCAGATCGGTACCGAACGGCAAGGTCCTGATCGCCTCCGGCGGCATCACAGGCACCCGCCGCAGGGAGCGTTGGATGCTGCGGGCGCCGTTCTCGCCGATCGTGACCGAGTCGGTGACCTCGTCCTTCTCCCCGATCAGGGTGGACAGGTCGCGCAGGTCGCTGGAGGCGGAGATCCCGCCCAGGACGATTTTCACGATTGCCGAGTCCCACATCGCTGCCGCGGTCTCGGCACCCCACTGGTCACGGGCCTGCGCCAGGGACTGGAACACGGGAATCGTGGTCAGTCCGGTGCCGCCGCCGTCAGCCATCAGGAACCGCAGCGAGGGCAGGGCGGCGATGTTGCCGATCTCGTCGAGGGCGAGCAACAGCGGAGGGTCCAGCCGCTGGCGTGGGGAGACTGCGGCCAGGCGGCGGGCGGTCTCGGTGATGTCCTCGATCAGCGCCGCGATCAGGGCTCCGGACGCTGAGGCTCCGGACCCGGTGGCGAGCAGGTAGAGGGTGCCGCGCTCGCGCAGGAATGCCTCGGGGTCGAAGATCTCGTCCGGGCCTGGACTGACGGCGTCCAGGACGTCGGGGTCGGCCAGGCAGGACAGTGCCTGGGCGACGCCGGTCCAGATGTTGTCGCGGGTGCGGGAGTCGCCGTTGAGCATCCCGTCCAGGCCTTCGGCCCACCCGTGTGCGGCACCTGGGTGGGCGCGCAGGATCGCGACGGCGTCCGCCGCGGCGGCCGGCGACAGGGACCACACGTACAGGTCCTTGGGGGTGCGGCCAGCCAAGGCTGCGGCGTGCAGCAGGGCCTGGAGAGCGCCGCGGGTGGTGTTCTCCCAGAAGTTGCCGTTGTCCACGCCTTTGCCGCCCAGCCCGGTCTCCTTGGCCAGCCCGGCTGCTCGCACCATCGCGCGGCGCGGGGTCTCGCATCCACGGATCGGTGACCACCGCAGCCCAGCGGGCAGGTTCCCGGCAAGGCGCTGCGGGTCGAACACCATCACCGGCCCCACTTCCGCCCGGGCGGCCATGGTCACCGCGAGCGTGTCCGGCCGGGTCGCCGTCGTGATGACGGCGCCCGGCGCGTCGAGGACCGCACTGATAACGAGGTGCAGGCCCTTGCCGGAACGGGGTGGTCCGAGCACGAGCATGGAGTCCTCCACCGACGCCCACAGCTCCTGCCCGTGGGCATAGCCCAGCAGGTACCCGACTTCGGCTGGTTCTGCCTTGGCGACCGACGGGCGGAGCGTCCCCGACCGCTTCAGCAGCGCTCGCCGGGACGCTGTGCGGGCCAGGTCGCGGGCGGTCGCTAGGCCCGCTTTGCTGGTGTGCGCCGACGGTGTGCGCAGGCTGGCCGCCGTACGCCACACGACCCAGGCCAGCACCCCGCACCCGCCCAGAAGGACGGCGACGGCCAGCCAGTACAAGAACGGGTTCAGCCCGGCGGCACCGACCGCCCGGCCGGGATCGGTCGGGTCGGCCAGGACACGCAGGCCCGTGGCTGGGCCGCCGTCGGGCATCGCGTGGCCGGTCAGGAGCGCGGCCAGGTTCGCGGCGAAGCGCAGCACCGCTGACAACGTCAGCAGCGCTACGAGCGTGCCCAGGGCCAGGTTGGTCAGCTCGTCACCCATCGGGCGACCTGCCGCGGGCGTCATGACGCACCCAGCCCGAGAGGCCTGCCGCTCTGTGCGGGTCGGCGTGGCGGCTCGGGCGGGCCGGCCGGGAACGCCAGGTCGGAGTGCTTCAGGTGTTCGGGAACAACCAGGCCCTTGAACGTGCGTCCTGCGCTCTTGGCGATGACCCACAGCGGGATGTCCTGGTCGGTCACGAGCTGTCGAAGAATCCACGGGACGTCCGTGCGGCCCAGAGAGATGCGGCCGGCATCGTTCGAGAGGGGTGACCAGGGCTGGCCGTGGAGGGTGACCGTGACGTGGCCGTCCTGGTGGATGTCGAGGACGACGTCGGCGCGATCTTCGTCGCGCAGGTGCCCGGTCATCGACCGAGTCCGTCCGTCGTCGACGCGGCTCGGGTACCGACGGGCACCCGCGGGTCTGCCTCGACGGAACCGTCGCTCGGTGCGTCCGTTGCCTCAGCGGCACCGGCCGCAAGCTCGCCGGCCTGCCGCGCCGGTTCGTTTCGATCGGGCAGGCTGTGCGCACGGTCGAGGCCCGGCGGGGCGCCGTCGGTCACCATCGCTGTGTCGAGCTGGTCCAGGATCGTCAGAGCTGCCGAGCGGACGCGGGCGGCTGTCTGCTGGACGGTGGTCACCGGGTCCTGGCCCTGGACGCGGGAGGCCCAGGTGGAGACGTACGGGATCGTGTAGTCGGTGGTGTCCATGCCGTGGGCTGCCGCGACCATGAGGGCTACCGACTCGGCCTCCACCTCGGCGACGCCACGATGGACGACGGCGTCGACGTTGTCCCGGTCGTGGAGCAGCACGTGGCCGGCCTCATGCAGAAGCGTCTTTGCTCGGGCTGCCGGTTCCATGTCGGCGCGGACGTGGACGGTCTTCTTGAGCCAATGCGTCATGCCGTTGGCGCCGTCGAGGTAGGCGGCGTCGGGAGCGTCCAGGACACGGAAGCCCTTGGCTTGGATGAGCTTGGCGACTCCGTCCCACAAGCCGTCGGGGGCCTGACCCTGCAGGAGCTGCGGGGCGGGTGGCAGCGGTATGTCCTGCCCCGAGGTCATCGACAGGGGCCAGACATAGGTGGGGCGGACCCCGACTATCCGGGACCGGACGACCTCGCCGGGCCCTGGCTTCTCGCCACGGTCCAGCCGATGCCAGGAGGTGGGGTCGTCGTCCCGGCCAGCCATACGCGCGGTGACGGGCGCGAAGATCTGGTACCCAGCCTGGCCCTTGTCGACGTGGCGTCCCAGCGTGTGCCACTGCTTGAAGCCCGCGACAAACGACGGGAACGGATCTGCGACGCGGCCCTCGGCGTGCGCGATGGAGTGCTGGACCCAGATCAGCAGCGTGTTGTTGAACGAGCGGCTGCGGAACCGGGCGGCGAACTGGATCGCCCGACGCCAGTCGTCCCCGGTGACGAGCTGCTCGACGGCACCGGTCAGCTTCTCGTGGAGCGCATCGAGCTTGGCGTTGCGATCGGCGATTTTCTGCTCGAGGGTCCGGCTGTCTTTGCGCATCGTGGCCTCCCAGAAGTGTCTGGAAGGCAGGGGCACGCGCGGGCCCGCGCACCGAGTCACGTGCCGCGGTTACATGCCGGGTCCCCGGCGGCTACCGGCAGCAGGCGGTCGCCGGAGGTCGGTGTCGTTCTCTGGACCCGCAACCGGGTCGTTGTTCTCGGCGGCGGACGCGGCCTGCTGCGGTGGTGTGCGCCATACCGTGCGTGCGGTGGACCGTTGCGGTGGTGTCGCGGTGTACGGGACGAGCGGGCTGCCGTGCCCAGGTGTGCCGTCCGGGTAGGGCGGCACAGATTCGTCCCAGCCGGGGCGGTCGTCGACGTCGTGCCACAGGATCCGGCCGCAGCCGCAGTGCGAGGTGATCACGTACCCCTGGTCAGTGCGCACCGTGACCACGTTGCGTGACGTCCCGGCTGGGCCGTACCCGGTCGTGCCGCAGTCCGGGCATCGGGACCCGCGCGGCACGCGCTCACCGGTAGCGGTGTCGGTCGCGGGCGAGTCGAGCAGCTCGAGCTCGTCGAACAGGTCCATCCCCTGGGTCCATGTGCTCAGAGCGGAGGGTCGTGAGGCGGTGACTGCCGCTGCGACGGTGTCGGAGGCTCGGGGTGCGCCATGCTGTGCGGATCGCGGTGGAGCAGGCGGACGACGTCGTCGGCGTCCGTGACCAGGGCCGCGCCCCCGTCGCGGATCAGTGCGTGTGACGGGGCAGAGGACTCGCTGGTGACCGGGCCGGGGACAGCGCCCAACAGGCGGCCCAGTGCGAGGGCCTCGTCGCACGCGTCGGGCGTCTCGGAGCGGCGGCGAGCCTCGATCCCGACCACGACGCCCGAGACGCCGGCGGTGATCCGGTGCCGGGCTTGCGCACTGGCGTTGGAGGCGAGGATCCCGGGCGGTGTCTCGGTGAGCAGGACGCCCCCGTTGTCACGGATGTGGTGGAACAGGTCCGTGTTCGACGGCGGGAAGGGATTGTCCAGGCTGCCGGCCATGACGACGATCGTGGCTCCTCCAGCGACGAAGGCCCCGCGGTGGGCTTCGACGTCGATACCGTGCGCGCCCCCGGAGACCACCTGAAGGCCGCGGCCTGCCAGATCGTGAGCCAGTTGCTGGGCAACGACGAGCCCATAGTCGGTCGCTGCCTGACGGCCCACGACCGCGACTCGCTCGGCTTGGGGCTTGGACAGCAGGCCGGTCTCGCCCTCGGCCCACAGTGCCAGGGGCGCCCAGTGGCCCAGGTCTTCCAGCCCGGTCGGCCAGTGCGGGTCAGACGGGATCAGGACCCGGGTATCGGGGGCAAGGGCCGCGAAGAACGACCTCGCGACGTGGGGTTCAGCCAGGCGTTCTCTGATCGTGGTGCGCCAGTCCTCCACCTCCCAGGCCTCGTGCATGTCGACCGGCCCGCTAGCGAGTGCATGCCGCAGCGTGTCGACGGCGCCTCGCGCGGAGACCCAGCCACCCATGACGGCGGCGCTGCCCGGTGGACTGATAATCGTGAGCAGCACTCGGGCGGTGCGCTCGTCGATGTCACCAACGTTCAGGTCGAACGGGCTCATCGAGGACTCCTGTCGATGCGAGGGCTCACAGGCCCGGGACGTTGTCTGGTCCCGGACCGGCGTCCGGGCGTCGTGGTGTCGCGCTCCACGTGGTCGCCTGGGCGGACCAGTCGGCTTGCGGGGCGAGCCTGGAATCGGGCGGGTCCCACGACGCGGAGACCGCCGTGAGCCCGCGGTCTCGGGCAACACCGGTGACCTGTGCAAGCGTGGTCTCCAGCGCGCTGTCCCACTGATCCTCGCCGTGTTCCACGGTGTAGCGGGTGCCGCCACGGTCCGGGTCGGCGACCGCGCGGGGCCGGCCGATGACGTGATCAGGGTGGTGCAGGGCGTACCACTCATTGATCTGCTCGACACCGCCAGGCACATTCACTGGGACGGAGCTCAGGCACTCGGCAGGTTCCAGTGCCTCGTCGGGAAGCGGGCGCCGCAGGATCAGCAGGTCGATCGGCGACGCCTGGTCGTTACCCAGGCGCGGATGCAGCACCGTTCCCGGTAGACGGACCGCGCCCAGCAGTTGGGCTCGCTGGGTAAGCAGGAACCGCCGGATGGTGTCGATCGGGTGGTCCAGGACCTGTCGGGCCGCAACGGCCACGACGACGCCGCCGGGGAACGTGTGCGCGACCGCTCTGGCCAGCAACCCTTGGTGGACCTGCTGGAACCGCCTCGCGCCGTGAACGGACCGGGCGTGCAGGCTAGCAAGCGGGATGTTCGCGATCACGACGTCGTGCTGCGCCGGGTCGTATGGGGTGAGTTGCGCGAGACGTACGCCTTCGTGTGGCCACCCGACGCGCGGGATCGCGGCGACCAACTCCCGGTAGCCGGTGTCAGCACGACGGACCGGAGCCGGCGCGCCGGCGAGCGTCGCCGCATATGGACCGGTCACAAGCACCCGGCCGCGCGCGACGCCCAAGTCGCGCAGGGCGCCCCAGATCTTCTCCGCCAGGATCGTGTGCGCGGCCCTCGAGGCATGTCGGTCATGCCGGTGGATCGCCACGGCGTCCAGGACGTTCAGGACCTCTTCTGTGGGCACGACGTCACCGTCCTTTCCTCGCAGCCTGTCAAGCACAGGCGGTCGAGAATCAGGTGCGGACGCTCGCCCGAGACGTCAACAGGCCGGCTGGGGCGCACAGCGCGGTCGTCGCGTCGCGGCAGACGACCGACAACTTCGTGTGCCACCGCTACAGCGACGGCCCGAGCGGCCGATGGGACCTGTGGGGCATCCGGTGGGGTGCGTCCTCGTGCGCGACAGCGTTGCTCTCCTGGCGGGCCCAGGTCTGAGCTCGCACGAGCAGCTGCACAACGTCTGCCGAGGCCACCTCGCCCTCCGCCTCGAGCACCCACCGGTAGGCGCCGTCGCGGTAGACGACTCGCCGGGCATGCCAGGTCCACGAGGTCGGGAGGCGGTCCGGGTCGGACCAGTCCGTGCCCGTGTACTGCTCCTCGATCGCGAACAGCGCTTCGTCCTGTCCTTCGGAGGACAGGACGAAGTGCCCGGGCGAGAACCTTTCGGGATCCCCTTCGTCGTTCAGATACACATGCTGCTCGTACGTGCGCGCGATGCGGGCGAGCCCGTCGGTGAGCACATGCATGCTCAGGACTAGCCGTTCCGTGTCGGGTATCTCCTGTGCCATCCCCTGCACTCCTTTCTGCGCGACGTAGCGGCTACCGCTGACCCGCGATGAACTGCCGGAATCCATGCGCAGCCATGGTGAGGATCGACCCCGTCCCCGTGCCGATGATCAAGTTCGGAGGCGGGGGTCCGCAGGCTGCAGCTCAGCCCAGCGGGTCGAAGCGTGGTCCTTGCGGCGATGAGCGGCACGGCGTCGTGCCACCGTCTCCGGGTGGCGCGGAACGCCCGATCCCAGTGGAAGGCGATGGCGGCGCTGTTGCCGAGAGCGGCGCTGCAGTGAGTCCGTTTGCGCGGGCTTCCTGCACGATCTGCCGCAAGCCGAGACGCAAGGCAGGCTCCAGGTCGCTGTCCGGGGCCACGACGCTCATCCGGGGTGTACCTCGCTCGAGGTCCTCGACGAATTCGATCTTCCCGATCACGTGGTGCGGGTAGTTCGTGAAGTAGGTGTTGACTCTGGCCTGACCGCCCGGGAAGACGCCCCGTCCGCTGTCGACCCAGGGAGCCGAACGGTTCGGCTCTCCCGCGGGGCGACGACGCAGCACCAGCAGATCGGTGGGCGAGGTCTGCTCTGGGGTCAGCGTGGGATGGTAGGTCGTCCCAGGCAGCCGTACGGCACCCAGCAGGTCCAGTTCCTGGAAGATGGCCTGGCGGACGACGGGATTCTTGTGGTCCATCAGCTGCCGGGTGGTCAGGGCAACTAGGAACCCTCCCGGGGCGGTGCGTTCCACAGCCGCGGCCATCAGTTCTTGGTGGACCTGGAGGATGCGTCTGGCGGCGTGCGGGTTGCGGAAGTGCAGATCGGCGTAGGGCAGGTTGGCGATGATGACGTCCAATGGCGGGTCGGTGTCGAACTGAGGCGTCAATACCGCGTCGTAGATCTCGCCGGCGGGCCGGATGGGTCCGGTCCACTCCGCGTAGCTACCGGCCTCGCCGTACTCCTCGGGGGTGATGTGCCCGGTGAATGCCGCGGCGTCCATCCCGATGCAGGTCACCCACCCGTGCGTGAGGCCCAGCCCGCGCAGCGCGGACCAGATCTGCCTGGTCAGCATCCGGTGCGCCGGACGGGTATCGAGATCGTCGTGGACTTCCATGGCTGCTGCGTCTATCAGGTCCAGCTCATGTTCAGTGGGCATTGCACCCGTCCTTCCCGAACTTGGCGCGCACCAGGTGTGCGGCCGACTGCCAGGGAGGTGGTCTGTCATCCCCGAGATGACCGCCGGCGGGCGCTGAGGGAAAGGCCTCTACAGGGCGAGCCCGCCCGGTCCGCGATCTACGGCGCGGCGCGCGGGTGGTTCTGGATCGACGTTCGCCGGGACGACAGGCGAGAGGCGAGCGGTTCGGTCTGGCCACCACGCGGGCTTCTCGTCGGCGGGCGTGAACTCGCGCAGCAGGTTGACGTGGCCGAGACCCGGATGCCAGACCAGGGTGTACGGGCCGGAGGAGGCGGTGTGGTCACCCCCGTTCGTCGGCAGGTCCGTATAGATGTGGCCGTGGAACAATGCCGTGTTGCGTGTCTCCTCGGCGTAGTCCCACTGGGCGAGGTGCTCGATCGCGGCGTCCACACCCTGTTCTTCTATGAGGTCTACGACCTCGTGCCCTTCGTCGCCCTGCAGGAACACCACGTCCCACCAGCGGGCTGGTGGCCACGGCGCCTCCTCGAGCGTGTCGGTCTCGTGCTGGAGGGCGTACGCCAGTTCCGGGTCCGGTTCGTCCTCGGGGGGCTCCAGCTCGAGTGCGAGCATCGTGAGCTCGTCGGAGTTGAGGGAGGCGGCCTCGGGTACCCAGGCTGGGAACAGGCTCAGATTCTCTGACTCGCTGCCCGGGCTCCTCATGGCGTGGTCATAGGCTTCCCCGGCCGCCGTCAGCAACGACAGCAGCAAACGAAGGGCCTCGAAGGCGTCATTCGGTGCGACCGGCGAGAGGTACAGGTCCGCACCATGCACCGGTTCCCTGGCGGCGTCCGACGCGTCATCGAGCTGGTACGACCATCTGGGCCGGCGCCCGATCTGGTGGACGTCCTCGACGCCGTCGTACCGCACCGTGATCGTGAGCGATCCGCAGCTACGGGTCAGTCCATTTGTGCTCGGCGTGTCCATGACCGTCAGGTACGCGGAAGGCGCCGGCGACCGTGGGCTTGATTCCGTGAGTTCCCGCTCGAACTGGTCTCAGAATTCCTGAACTCACGGGAATTGGTGCGCATCCGACTGGTGCTGTCGTAGAGGTCTGCCTCGACGTCGTGCAGCTGATGTTGCACCAAGACAGCGCGTTCGCGGATGCGCCACAGGGCCTGGCCGAGGCCGAGCATCGGCAGCCGGGTGCGTTCGGTCTCGGTGAGGCCGAGGGTTGCCGCGGTTGCTCCGAGCTGGTCGGTTTCCTGTCGGTAGATGATCCGCGTCTCGGCCAGGGCGAGCAGTGATGTCGCGATGGCTCGGGCTGCAGATCCGGAGTCGCCGACGTTGTCCAGGTCGGTGAGCTTGTGGACGATGAGCATGTTCGCAATTCCGTAGTAGCGGGCGAGGCGCCACTGGGTGTCCATCCGGCGCAGCAGGGCGGGTTCGGACATGAGCCTCCACGCCTCGTCGTACACGACCCATCGCTGTCCGCCGTCGGGGTCGGACAATGCGGCTTCCATCCACGCTGAGCTGCACGTCATCAGGACACTCATGGCGGTGGAGTTCTCGCCGACGCGGGACAGGTCCAAGGAGAGCATCGGCAGCGAGGGGTCGAACCTGACCGTGGAGGGGCCGTCGAACATTCCGCTCAGGTCGCCGCCGACGAGGCGGCGTACGGCGTGGGCGACGGAGCGGCCGTCTTCGACGAGCCTGCCGTCGGGGTCGTCGTCGTGGTGCGGGGTCAGTAGGTGTTCGACGACCTGGGGCAGGACTGGGGCGTCGTCGGCGGCCCGGTCGGCCCCGGAGAGGGCGACGTCGATCGCCGTGTGCTCCACGGGTGACAGCGGTCGGTCGAGCACGGTCTCGGCCAGTGCCCCGAGCAGGGTGCGTCGCCGGGTCCGGACCTGGCCGGCCCAGATGTCGTCGGGCACGGAGGCAGGGCGGTACCCCTCGTCGAGCGGGTTTAGGCGTGCGGGCATCCCCGGTCCGAGGGCGATGGCCTTGCCTCCGACGGCTTCGGCGACCGCGGTGTGTTCTCCTTTGGGGTCGCAGGGCACGTAGACCCGGCGTCCGAAGGCCAGGCTCCGCAGGTAGAGCGACTTGGCCAGTGCGGACTTGCCGACACCGAGGATCCCCGCGATCAGGACGTTCGGGGCGGTGATGTGGCCGCGGGCGTACAGCTCCCAGGGGTCGTAGACGAACGAGCTTCCCGACGGCAGCATCTGGCCGACGAACACCCCACCGGCATCCGGGCCGGCGTCGGCCAGGAACGGGTACGCACTGGCCCAGGTGGCGCTCGTGTCCTGGTGGCGTGGGACGCGTAGCCCTACCGGTGAGCGCAATGCGGCTGGCCCCGGTTCGCCTGAACGGGGCAGATACCGGGTCGTCTCGGCAGATGTGGTCGCTCGTGAGGGTGCGCCGCCAGTGGGGTGTGCAGCGGCGGCGCGGGCCCGCAGGGCACGTTGCGCTCGACGCCGGTCTCGGCGGTCCGCCCAGCTCTCGCGTTGCGGGGTGGTGAGGGTGGCGACGTGGACATGATCTTGCTCGCGGGTCACAGTTGCGGCCCTCTCCAGGGTGCGTCGCGTCGCGCAGACCCGGGCGGCGCGGCGACGGGTCGTGGCAGGTCGTAACCGAGGGACGGTCGGGGCTCGCTGCGCTCGGGCTCTGCGGGGGCGGGGCGTGGGGGCGTGATCCAGTGGATGTGGATGGACCGGTCGGCCGCGTGCTGCAGGGTGGTGCGAGCGTCGTCCAGGTGCTGGCGGCACCCGTCCAATTGGTCGCCCACGGCACCGGCGAGGCCGAGCCCACCGGAGGCGAAGTCGTTGACTGCGACGGCGCGGTCAGCGCTGTTGCGGTGGGCTGTTGCGACGTGCAGGGCGACCTGAGACAGGTGCCGAACGCATGCCAGGAGATCCCGGATGGCGTAGTAGCTGTCGGCAGGGTCGAGGTGCTGGGCGGATTCGGCCAGGGCGTGCAGGGATCGAACGGCCTGGGCGCCGTCGTCCAGCGCGCTCGGGTCGGTGTCGGTCGACATGGATGGTCCTCCTTGGACAGTGGGGTTCTGGTGACAGGGGTGGACGCCGCAGCGTCTGGGATGGCTACAGCGAAGGCCCGGAGGTCTTGCCCGACGCGGTCCCGATGGGTCGTGCACAGTCGGTGCTCGCGGGTGTTTCCGGGGTGAGTAGTCCGGCGCGGTTGAGCCACCAGATGGGTGGTTCGTGGTCCGGTTCGAATTGCCGCAGCAGGCTGACGTGCCCGAGACCCGTGTGCCAGACCAGGGCGTACGGCCCGGACTCGACGCAATGGCCGCCGGGCTCGGTGGTGAGTGTGGTGTGGGTGTGGTCGTGGAACAGGGCTGTGTCCCGTGTCTCGGACCCGTAGTCCCAGGCGGAGAGGTGCTCGATCGCAGCGTTCGGTCCTTGTGCGTCGATCAGGTCGACGACGTCGTAGCCTTCCTCGTCCTGCAGGAAGACGACTCCGTACCAGCGGCCCGGCGGCCACGGCGCCTCGTCGGTGGAAGGTGGCTGGTCGGCGGAGATGGCGTTCCGGGCGGGCGCGGCGGCGCGCTCCGAGCTGTGCTCTGCGGACGCGAGCTCCAGGGCGAGTGCCGCTAGCTCGTTGGCGTTCAGGTGCGAGGCTTCGGGTACCCAGGCTGCGAACCGGACCAAGCTCGCCGATGTCGAACCTGGGTTCTTCCGCTGGTCGGCATGGCCGCGCCCAGCGATGGTCAGGAGCGCAAGGAGTGAGCCGAGCGCTTCGCGTGCGTTGGCCGGGCTCTGGCGCACGGGATACAGGTCGACGCCTTCGGCGGGCGTCCTGTCTGGTCGTGCGGCGTCCTCGAGCCGGTAGGTCCACCGGTGGCGGAGCCCGAACGGGCCGGTGCGCGCAGCACCGTCGTACCGGACCGTGATGGTCAGCGAGCCGCAGGTCCGGGTCAGCGTGTTCGGCCGTGGTGTGTCCATGACGGTCAGGGGCGCCAGCAGCGTCGGACGTGGGCCGGGGTTACAGGTTGGGCGAGCCCGTCTCGGGACGCGGCCTCGCGGGACCTGGCTCCCCGGGGGCGGTGGGCGCCTCGAGTGTGTGCGGCGCACCGAGCGCGGGTCGTGCCGTGTACGGGGTCGACACCTGCGGTCTCTGGGTCGGCGTGGACGCCGAGTGCAGGTTCGCGGCGACCTCGTCCCGCAGGCTGGTGACCAGGTCATGGGCGGAGTGCAGTTCCTCGGCCTCGGCCAGGGACTCGTACGCCACGTAGAGGCCACCCGCGATCCGCCTACGTTCACGGGCGACTTCAAGGTCCTGGGCGACGTGCCTGGTGTGCAGGTGGTAGGTCACGATGCCGTGCACGATCCGGTACAGCGTGGTCAGGGGGCGCAACAGGCCCTGGACCGGTGAGATGGGTGGGGTGATCCACTGGAACCAGCCGGTGAGGCCGCCGTCGGCCAGCTCGTCTCGCTCCTGGGTCAGCAGCATGACGTCCTGGGCCAGGCCGTAGTCGTCGTCGAGCCCCGACGCGGTCAACCCGCCGAGGCCGTGCTTGACCGCGAACCGGTCCCGCTGCTCCTCCAGTTCGACCGTGCGCGCTTGCTGGGCCTGTGGGTTCTTCAACCATGCCGGGTCGTGCCCTCCCGCCCGGGCGGCGCGATCCAGTTCCCGTTCCCGGAAACTGACCGCCGCCATGGCGTGGTCGAGCTCGTCGACCAGCCGGTAGGCGTCGCGCGCGTAGTGCAGCGCCTCGACCGCGGCCTGGAGCACGTCGCGGACCTCGGGTGCCTGTAGTCGCAGCACCCGTGACGCTGCCGCCAGATCGATCGGTGTCCCGGTCGTTGATGCCGACAGCCAGACTCGGTCCCCTTGGAGGGAGACATCCACGACCGACTCTTCTGGGGCGCCGCGGCGGGCGATCCCGATCAGCGCGGTATCGGGGCCCGCTTCTGGCGCCCACAGCTCGATGTCGTCCCTGGTGACCAGGTCCCACCGGGCGTGGAAGGCGTTCAGTGCCTCTATGAACGGGGACCCGAGAGTACCGGCAGGCTTACTAGTGCGTGATGTGTCCATGCTCGCCAGGTGTCCGGATGCGCCCGGACGCGCTACAACTCAGCACACTGCGGTTCACAGGCGGGGCGGTCCCATATCTGGCCGGAGGGGACAACCCGGCCCAGGGGTGGCGGCCGGAAGCAGAGTTCTGGAGGTCAGGGGTGCTGGGCGACCGGTGTACGGCACCGACCGGCCAGGCCTCTCGACGGGCGTGGAAGCCTCCTCGACAGCGGCGACGACGGCGTCGGCCAGCCGGCGCTCCTCGATGCGGGCCGACTGTAGTGTCTCGGCGTTCGCCAGGCGCTCGTGTGCGTCCTGGAGCCCGTCGGCGATCCGTTGGCATTCCTGTAAGACGTTCAGGGCTTGGCTCACCTGTCGGAGGCGCGTGATGTGTGCCGCGACGTTCGCCACGGCGCGCTGCACCTCGGCCAGCATCCGGAAGATGCTGCCGCTGGGGCGCGGCGGTGTGCTGCCGGCCCAGAGCCACGTCTTGATCGGGGTCATCGACAGGGCAGCCCGCTCGGAGATCAAGTCGGAGATCCGCAAGGTCAGGACGCTCCTGGCCTCGAGCCCTGATGGAACCACTGCCGTGGGACCGTGCGCGGTCGTGAAGCGGTCCCGGACGACTTCCCATCGGGTGATGTCGGCGCGTTGCGCCGCAGGGTCTTTCAGCCGCGTGGCGTCCAGGCCCGCGGCGCGGGCCTCTAGGTCAAGGCTGCGCTCCAGGGCGTCAGCGTTGCTGCGGGCGCTGTACAGGTCGGTTGCCAAGCGTGCAACGGTCCACATGTGGCCCAGAGCGTCTGAAGCCGCCTCGAGCAGATCGCGCGTCTCGACGAGGGAGAGCCGCAGCGCGCGGGACGCAGCGTTCAGGTCCACAGCCCACTCGCTTTTGGATACCGACAACCGGATCCACGTGGTGCTCTCCTGGACAGACACGCGCACCACCTGGGCGCGCGACGCTCCGTCCCGGGCGATCCCGATTGAAGCCACATCCCTGCCTGCCTCAGGATCCCGCAGCTCGAAGTCGTCGCTCCCAGCGTAGAGCTGCCATCGGGCGTAGAAGGCGTTCAACGCTTCTTGGGCTGGCGACTCCAGCGCCCCGGCAACATCGGTCGGGCCAGGCTCGCGCGCAGCATTGTCCGCGTCGGCATCTGGGTGGGTCGGCTCGGCTTGATTCCCGGTCGGCTGGTTCGACATCGCGGTTGTCTCCAACGGGGTCAGGCGGTCAGGGTTTGGGCGAGGGCCAGTGACTGCTGTCCCCACAAGCGGCGGGTCTCGCACCCGGCCTGGATCGCGGCCTGCTCGACGGCAGCGACGTCGTGCTCGAGCCCGTCCAGATCGGCCGCGCTGACCGTGATCAGGCCCGTGGCGCGCAGGACGCCGTGCCCGGCGGCGAGCTCTGCTTCCTGGGTCAGGACGTCGTCGTACTCGGCGACCTGCGTGGCGTCCTCGATCTGGCCCACGCGAGCGCGTTGGGCAGCCTCGGTGATGTGCCCGGTCTTCTTGCGGCGCAGGTCGCGGGCCGCTGCGTCGGCGCGCAGGGGCTCGTACCGGAGGGTCATGGTGCGCTGCACGCCCGAGGTGAGCAGCAGCGGTGCGAGGAACCCGGGGTGGACTGCGCTCTGTGGCCACTGGGAGATCCACAGCACCGCATGCCAGGACGAGTCCGACCGCAACGCGCCCCACGACTCGGTCACTGCGATCGGACCGGCTGTGGCCAGGTCCCGGCCAGCGGTTCGGCGCCGCTCCAGGACCGGTGCGGCCGGCGGGTCGTAGGCGTTGCGTAGCCACACGGCCAGCTCGCCGGTACCGAGCGGGGCTGACGGTGTCAGATCCGCCGAGCGCAGCGCGGTGGTCAGCGTCTCGGCCTCCTGCCGCAGCACGGCAGCGGCTCCAGCCAGGCCGCCCCCTGCGGCCCGCACCGCACGGCCCGCCGCCTGCATGTCGAGCGCGAGGCTGATCGTGGTCTGGTGGCGTTCGGCCGTCGGCCCGGCCCGCTCGATCAGCTCCCCGTAGATCCGGGAGGCGAACTCGTTGTCCCCAGCCTGGTGAGCCTGCCACCACTCGACCAAGCCGGCCCCGGACCCGGGCAGGGTCCGCTGGGTGACCTGCACCGCCTTGATCCGCCCGGACCGGCACACCGTGGCCAGGACACGCCCCCAGCCGGCCACGCGGCGGGCCTGGTCGGCCGGGTCGAGGAGCTCGAACCCGGCCGAGGCCGCAGGGATCGCCACAGTCAGCGTGCTCGCGTGCGGGTCGTGGACCAGCGCCGCACCGGTGACCGGATCGACATACTGCCGCAAGGAGGCGGCCCGCCCAGGCAGCGCGAGCGTCCCGGCAGGACGCGGTCGGTCGACCCGCACCCGGAAAATGAGCTGCCCCGTCATCGACCGCCACGCCCACGCGACGGCGATCGGCAGCCAGTCGACCACGACCCGCCCGCCCACGGGCACGACGGCGACCACCATCCCGACCACCGCGAACGGCACGGCAAGGACGATCGTGGTGCCGCCGATGTAGAAGGCCACGATCAACGGCAGCACACCGGCCGTGATCGCTGCGAGCTGCGCCGCGGTCAGTCCGAGCAGCAGCGCGTGCTTAGGCAACCGGGAGAACTTCACCGCCCGCAGCGGGCTATCCGACGACGTGGCCGAGGCGGTCATCACTGCTGCCCCTTGCCGAGCACGGTCGGGACCTCACGCACCGGCGGCGCGGCCGGAGGCCCGGCCTTGGCAGGCGGACGAGGTCCGGCAGCACCACCTTGGGAACCTGCCGCGCCAGACGATGCCGCGGCGTCGGACTGCTGCCCGGCGCCACCCGCTACGGCCGCACCCGCCTTGGGCCCAGAGGTCGCGGCAGCCTTGGCCAGCTGTGCGCCGATCACCACCGGAGCAGCCACCCCGGCAGCGGCACCTGCGCCCGCGGCCCCCGCACCCGCAGCGGCCGACCCACCGGAGGCGCCCGCACCAGCCGAGACCACCTTCGGAGCAGCGGCCCCAGCAGCCGAACCACCCCCGCTCGAGCCACCCGACCCCGCACCCGAAGCGCCACCGCCCTGGCCGCTGCCTTGCCCGCCCGGCCGCCCGTCGGCGCCCAGCACCGTCGCGGCCTTGCGGCCGAAGAGCCCGCCCGCCGCAGCGCTTCCTGCGGTCATCGGCATGGGCCGGTTGAGCGCGGACTTGGCTTCCTGCTCCACCGACATCGCGTGGTACATGTCGATGCCCATGAACGAGATCGCCTTGTACGTCATGTAGGGCGCGAACCCGGCCACCAGCAGCAGAGTGACACCGGCAAGCTTCTCCGACCACGTCGCCAGGTCGGCCGCAACCGGCGTCCCGGTGAAGGACACGGCCAGAAGGAAAACGACGACCAGGACCAGCTTGGAAACGATCAGCGCGACCACGAACTGCGCCCACTTGGAGACCCATCCGCGGGTCGCGTCCCATGACGCGCCCGCCAGCGCCAGAGGCGCGAGCGCGATCGCAACTAGGAGCAGCGCCTTGCGTACCAACAGCGAGAACCACACGATCAGCACGGCCGCCGCAGACATGGCGGCGAGGAACAACGACAGCAGCGCCCCGGGCAGAGGCGCCAGGACCGAGCTCGCGGTGGCCGCGACACCGACCGTGGCCAGCTGCGCGCCCATCGCCTCCATCGTTGTGCCGGACGCGCGGACAATCCCGAGGCAGACCTGGTCGGTGATCTCCAGCAGCGTCGCCGTGAGCGTGACCACGACGAACGAACCCAGCACACTCTTGGCCAGCCCGAACACGGCACGGGCCAGCGCACCGGGCTCACGGCGCAGCATCCCGGTGATGAGCTGCAGAAGGAAGAAGCCCAGCATAAGGAACACCGCGACGCCGAACACGAGGTTGTAGACGCCCGTGAACTCGCCGCGGGTGACGTCCACAAGGGTCGTGGTGGCCATCAGGTTCCACAGCTGGACCAGAAGGAACGAGGCCAAGGCGCCCACGCCGTCGGCGAGGGTGTTGACCAGGTCGACGAAGACAGCGCCGATCTGAGTGGTGGCCTCTTCGGCGGCCTGCTGGCACACGCCGGCGGTGACTGGATTGGTGCACAGTCCCATCGGGCTCACCCTGCCGCGACGGCCTGGCCGACATCCCAGAAGAAGTTCACGGCGGTCACCGACGCGCCGCAGATGATCGCCGCCCCGAGCGCGACCAGCACACCGGTCTTACCGCGCCCTGCCAACTGGGGATTGGACGAGTTGGCGCCCAGCGCCCAAACGATCGCCGAGACGATCACGCCCAGCACCGCGCAGATCAGCCCCACGGTCATCAACGCGCCGACGATGGTCTTGAGCTGGTCGATACCAGGCAGGCCGTTGGTGTTCGGGTCGATCGAGATGCCACCGACCAGACCGGTGGCCACACCCGTGATGACACGGTGCAACATGGTTGACTCCCTCATCAGCAGTGACACGGCTGTCTGAGGGCAGGGGCACGAGAAACACCGCCAACCCGGCGCTACTGGAAGGCCGAGCCCGCGAAGCCGGCACGATCGCGCACCGGGGTGCGGCGCGGGGCAGCGCGACGGTGCCGGGCAGGTCTTGTCGGGGCGTTGCCTGGGAACACCCCGCACTCCACGTCCGGTCCTGACGAGGGCACCTGTGACCACGGATACTGGTGGGATGGAGATCGACCCGGTAGAGGATCCGGCCGAGCTGGCTGAGATCGCCAAGTGCGAAGAGCAGATTCCTCTCGCGGAGTTCGACCACGCCCAGGCGCTGCGGCGAGAGGGCGAGCCGCAGGCGTATGGATTCACCGTCGGGAGTGGCCCGCGGCCGGGCAAGGGGGAACGACTGCGTAACCTCGAGGCGAACAAGATGAACAAGGTGTCCGGTCAAGCCCAGCGAGTGCTGCTGATGCTCTGCAACCGGGCGCACTACGGCACTTTCGCCCACAGGCAGCCTTGCGAGGCGATCGTTGCCAAGTGGAACCATGTGGTCGGTGGTCGTCGGTCAGCGGATGGCCCTCGAGCGGTGTCCAAGGCGGAGTGGGATCAGCGCCGAAAAGCCTGGGGGGAAGCGGTCGAGCCCTGGTGCGGGTGGCTGGTCGATGCCGTGTCCGGCAAGAAGTACCGCGACTATCAGGACGGCGACGGCCATGTCACCGTGAGCTGTCCGAACTGCGGGCGCCAGGACATCCGGGTCGACCTCCGGCGCGTCCAGGAGGAACTCGTAGCAAGCACGGAGGCGAAGACCCTCAGGATCCTGATCTGACCTGAAGGGTTCCTGGTAAGGTCACCCGCAAGGTTCGCCTTCGGGCGCGCCCACGGGGTTTCGCAGCTTGACCGGTAAACACCAGGCTGCGTCAGGTGTAGTTGTCACTGCGGCTATGCGAACTTTCGCATGCCTGAGGTGAACAGTGACGACCCGTCCCGACCCCATACCCAAGAACTCTGGGCCGCACCAGCCATCCGACGCTTCGTCGTCGATGAAGCGGTTCCTGGTCATCGTGACCTGCCTGACGGCAGCCGCCGACCCCGTCGACCGCTGGTTGGACGTCCTCTACAAGGCCGCAGAGACCTTCGAACGCCTGAAGTCTTCCGGCCTGATCGACATGGTCACCGGCGGTTGAACGGCAGCCACGGTCGTAGGTGGTGCCGCCCTCGGTGCTACCGCCTGCGACCGTGGCGGTCACCGAGCCGGCGATCCGCGACTAGTTCGTGGACGCTTCGTCAGAAGCGGGAGCCGGTCTCCAGGAGCCAGTTCAGCCACGCGAGTGCCGCACCTGAGAGGGCGGCGCCCCCGAGCGCGACCAGGACACCGATGCGGGCCTTGGCCACGGTCTGCCAGCTGCCCATGCTGGCCGCGACGGCCCAGACGCAGGCTGAGACCATCAGCACCGCGACCGCGGTGACCAACGCCACGGGGAGTAGTGCACCGAGGACGTCGGGGAACGACGTGCCGGTTACCGCGGAGAAGTCCGGGGCAACCAGGTGGCTGGCCAGGTGTGCGCCCACGGGCGTGAGCGCGCCTGATCGCATGGCGGCTGTCATGACTGACCTCCTCCTGCCGGGCATGTCGCCGGGCGGGCCTCGGTCAGCGGCTCGGCAGCCTGGTCGACCAGCCATGGCTCAGGGTCGATCGCTGGCCTCGTGAACCCTCCGGGGTGGACCTCAAGGTGCAGGTGCGGTCCGGTCGAGTCGCCGGTGGAACCGACACCAGCGATCTGCTGCCCGGCACGGACCTGGTCGCCGTCGGTGACCAGGAAGGAGCCGTCCAGCAGATGGAAGTACGCGGTCGAGACGTCCTGGCCGTCGACGTGGTGGTCGAGGACGATCATGTTGCCCGCGCCGGTGTAGGGGCCGGCGAACGAGACGACGCCGTCGGCTACCGCGAGCACCGGTGTGCCCGGCGGGGCGGCGTAGTCGGTTCCCTCGTGCAGGCGGGTCGTCCGGAAGATCGGGTGGATCCGGTACCCGAACCCGCTGAGCCGCTTCCCGGCGCCGTCGGGCAACGGGAACACCACCCGCGCCGCGGCCGATGCCGGCGCGGCCGGTTCGTCCGTCGTGGAAGCGGGTGTGTCGGCGCCGGACCTGGTGATGGCCGCCAGGATCGCGCGGGCGACGGGCTCGTAGGCCGCGTACCGATCCGGGAAGGCGCTGACCTCGACAGCTTGGGCTGCCGCGCCCTTGGGTAGGTCCTGCCAGCCGGGTACATCGAGCAGGCCACGCGGCGACCCACTGTTCGGCCCGTCGGGGCCGCCGAAGAACGCACGGGCCTGGTACTGCGGGTCCATGAGCTCGGCGACGCTGCCCCACCCGGCGGCCGGGCGCATCTGGAACAGGCCCAAGCTGTCGTGGTCGCTCGCGTCGCCGTCGTGCGGGAACCGTGCCGAGGACGGGTAGGCGCCGGTGTTGGCCAGCATCCGCAACCGTGACTCGGTCAGTGCCGCCATCAATGCCACCAGCACCCCGTCCCGGCCGACGCCGTCGATCCGGGCGCCGACGTTGACGATCGTGGCCGCGTGGGCGAGCTGGACCCGGTCCAGATGGACAGTGACACCGTCGGCGGCGGTGGCGGTCAGGGCGTCGGGAACACCGACTGCGGTTGGGCCGCAGGCAGCGTGCGACGTCGCCGAGGTGACCACTGCTGTGCCGGCCGCGACCAGGACCGGGCCGGGCAGCAGCACCAGCACGGCCAGTAGCAGGAGGAGTTTGCGCATGGTTCACCCGTCCCGGTTCAGAGCAGCCGCTCGCGGTCCAGGACCGCGCCTGGAGCACCGAGACGCAGGACCGCGCAGTCGTTCTCGGTGCAGGCCACGAACACCGTCAGCACCAGGTCGGTGGAGGCGGTCTCCAGCTCCCCGGCGACATATCCGGCGCGATGGAGCGTGCCGGCGACCGTGACCGCCGTGGTGCCCGGCGGCAGGCCGTCGGTAGCGCCCCTGGTTTGGGCGTCGGTCCACTCCTCGGGCACGGCGGCGGTCTCGATGTCGAACCACTGGGCCGTCCGGTACTGGTGCAGCCGGTCCCACCAGGCGTCGTCGGGTACGTATGCCTCCACGTCAGTCACCAGGCCCGGTGTCTCGACGCCGGTCGGGTCCGCGACGGCGAGGATCTGCTCGACGATCGCGTCGCGGTCGCCGGTTGCGGTGTCCCAGGTGAACAGAAGGTCTGCGACGTGCCGAGCGAAGTCCGGCGCCGTGGGGGCCTGCGCGGACTCGTCAACGTGCGTGTCGGGAGTCGAGCTCGGGAGGACAGGTTCGGGGGCAGGGGCGCTGGGCGTCGTGGATGTCGGCTGGGCCCCAGATGGCCCTTCGGTGGTGGACAGGTGAAGTCCTGTCGCGATGCCGATCATCGCCAGCGCGAGTATCGCGCCGGCCAGCAGACGATGGGCGTCGATCCAGGCGCGGATCATGAGCGCACCCCGATCGGGATTACCGAGGCCAGTCCTGAGGCCGGCGCTGGTTCGGTCCGCGTGTCAGGCTGGTCCTTGGTCCGGTTCTCGGTGTCTTCCGGGTTGGAGGGCGTGGCCGGTAGCCCGGCCTCCTCGCGTGCCGCCTGCGCCTCGCGCAGGAATCCGGCCAGGTTCTGAGACAGGTCGCGCACCGTGTTCCAGTCCGTCTCCGACAGGACCGGGCCCAGGACGGCCGGATCGTGCTCGTCCAGAAGAACCGCGGCCCCGCGCCACGTCATGATCCAGGCCCGCAACGCCGCTCGAGAGACCCCCGGCGGGCCCGACGACGACTGAACCGGTGCCGGCCGTGAATGCTCCGGCGCAGCTGGCGACCGACCACCGGGCTCGCCGTCTGTGGCTGGCGCTTGTGCGGCCAATGCCGCCTGGACGCGTGCCCATTCAGGTTTGAGCGGGTGGCCCTCGTCGATGCGGGCGACGGCGTCGGCCGCCAGGGCTCGGACGTCCGCTGGCTGCTCGGGGTCCACGGCCAGGTCCATCAGCGTCCCGATCCGCTCGAGCGTGTGATAGCTCTTGCGGCCCGCGACGAGCTGCGCGGCCTGTTCGCGCGCGTCGCCTGAGTTGCCCGGTTCCTCCGGTCCCGGCTCGGAGCCGGAACCGCATTCGTCCGATTCGTCCAGGCCTTCGCTTCCGTCGCTGATTCCGGTGCTCGCGCTCTCGGGACCGTCGCTGTTGCTGGTGAACCAGTGCGCGGATTGCCTTCGTGCGGCTTCCTGCTGCAGGACGGTCTTCAGCTCCCGGAACAGCGTGGCCTGCTCGGACTTGGTGTATGCCTGCTGGAGAAAGTTCTCGTCGTGCTCCGCCAGAACCTGTGTTGCGTCCTCGGACAGGCCGGGGCGCCACCACGGGCGCGTGTGCGTCCAGCCGAGGCGACGCATCGCCTCCAGCCGCCGCCACCCGCACACCAGCACGAGCTCGGGCGTGAGCGTGATGGGCTGCAGCAGCCCGTGCTTGGCGATCGAAGCCATCAACGGTTCCAGGTCGCCGACGTCCTTGCGGTGCCGGACCCCGACCATGATCGCGTCCAGCGCTACCTCCAGCGCGCCTGGCTGCTCACCCATGACCTACCCCCACCGGGCGGGCAGCCTGCTTGCTCAGGGCAGTGACCAGGCCTGCGTCGGCCAGCAGATCCACCGGGCGCTCACCGAGGACGGCGCGCGCCAGTAGGCCCGGACGTCCGGGCTCGCCGAGCAGGACGCGGCACAACCGGACCCAGGTGCGGTGGTCCAGCCCGAGCAACTGCAAGGGGGTGACTTCGCGGCGCAGGTACTCGAAGGCGGTGGCCTGGCTGCCCGCGATGCGCAGCCGCTCGCACACGTAGTCCACGCCGACCCGGGCGACCTCCGGCGGCCAGCCCGTCGCGGTCAGCACCGTGCGGACCGTGATCAGTCCGACCCGCACATCCAGCGGTGTCATCTCGGCCCCTGCGGTCCCGGACCCCGTGGGCCCAGGCGGGTCGTCCTGGGGTGTTGAGGCGGCCCGCTCGACGGTGTCCGGGATGCTGGAGTCGGGGTCCAGATCGCAGAACCTGGCGATGTCGTGGTGGCAGGAGTGCATCAGCCGGCGCGCCTGGTCGGTGGAGCACAGCAGCCGGTGGGCACGGTCTTGTGCCTGCAGGGTGCGCTGCACCGCCGTGGTGACCACGGCCCACGGGTCGTCTGCGTCCAGGATCGACGGGACCGCCAGCACCTCGAATGCTGCGGTGACCGCGTCCTGCGGGCTCTGGCCGTTGCGGCGGGCCAGCGCGGCGTACTTGTCCTGGCAGTACGCCAGCAGTGCAGGCACGTCCGGGTGGGACCGCCACCCGTCTGAGCCGCCGCGGTAGACGGCAACCAGCAGCCGCCGCAGGCCTTGCGGATCAGCAAACCCCGGCCGGTCACCGCCCGGCTTCCTCATGCTCGGGATCGGCGCCGGCCTCGCGGGGCTGTGGTGCCGTGGAGCGGAGGCGCCCACGGCGCGGACCGGTGTGTCCGTGGTCTCGATGACGGTCATCAGAGCTCGACCCCCTCGGTGCTTGCGCCCGGCCGGCGGGCGGGCTCGGAGCTCGGGGCTAGGCGTCGTCGTGCCGCCTTGGCGGCGTTGATCGGAGCGTTGCGCACCGTGCGCAGCAGGTGCGCGTGCAGGTCCACGCCGCGCACCGCGAGCCGGGCGACCCGGGGGTCGGCGTACAGGTCGGCCAGCCGGGTCCAGTGCACGCGCCGGGATGTCTCGACCTCGTCGCGGGCGGCAGGGTTGGTGCGCTGGGACGGGTCGCCGTGCACCGCGAACGGGTTCGGCTCGGTCTGCTGCGGCGTGGTCTGCTGTGGTGAGGCCGGCTGCTTGGTGTCGTGCTGGACGTGGTGCTGGTACGGGGCGTGTTCCTGGTTGTATGGGGCGTTCATGAGATCACCGCCTGGGGAGGGTTCGGACGGCGTCGGCCGCCCGGCTCGAACGTGCTGGATTCGGGACCCGGGGTCGGGTGTGCGGCATGCGGGTGTGCATGTCGGTACGCGTTACGGATCGTGCGTTCGGCCTCCCTGGGCGACAGGCCGAGCTGGACCGCCGCGGCGCCGAGCGTGCTCAGCGCGACGTCGTAGTCGTGGTTCTCCTCGGCCAGGCGGCACGCAGCCCAGAACAGGCGCACATGGCGATAGCCGGGCTCGGACAGGAGGTAGCGGGCCAGCCGTTCGGCGGCCTCCTCGTCACCACTAGGGTTCGGGGCAAAGACGGGGCGAGGGCGTGGCGGTTGCAGGAAGTCGCGCAGTGCGACGCCGTCGACCGGGGACACCGGACCCGAGGCGACCGCGGCGAGCCGGTAGGTGCCCGACGTGCCGTCGTCGTACTCGACGTAGGACGGCGGCACGACGATGTAACCGCCGTCGGACCGGAAGTCGACGTGCGCCTTGGACAGAGCCCACGAACGCTGCTCGATGCCTGGGTTGGGAAAGAACGCGTGCAGGCCGGCGTGCGGAGTGTGGACGGCGAACGCCCAGCCACCGGCGAGACCGTGCTGGAGTGCCCCGTCGAACGCGGCCTGCCCGGACCCGGTCTCGTGGGTGTCGACGTCCACGACGTCAAACCCGGAGACCCGACCGGTCGGGATCGCGACGTTCGCGTCCGGCCACTGGCGCCACATCCACGCCACCGTCCCGGGATCAGTCGTGGCGTCCTGGAACCCGCGCCTGGTCCGTGGATACTTCGCCCGCGGGGCACACGGGAAGACCGGGACACCCGCCCGCGCCAGCGCATGCGCCGCGTCCGCGGTCGACGGCGCACGGAACGCCGCGACCACGGCGCGGATGCGCGGGTCGAGATCTGCGGGCTGCGGTGTGTCCATGCCAGCCACGCTGACACCCGAGAATCGCGTCAATCGCGGCCAGAAAGAATCGCGCCCAGCGCTGCCGCGATTAGAAACCGCAGGTCAGAATCGCGGTCGAGCAATCAAGCCTGATGTCGTCTGGTGAGCGCTATTCACAGACTCCCGGCAGCAACAAGGAGCGACACGAGGTAGGCGGTTGCAGCGACGGGGCCGTCCAGTGGCTTGGCCGGACCATGGATTGGATCGGCTGGCGTCTCGATCTCGAAGGGGGCGTGCTTCATCCGTGCGGCGGCGTAGGAGTTCTCCAGTATCAGGACGTCGTGAGGGCGACCTCGCACAACGAACTGTGCGGTCCACTGCTCGTCGTCATCATCAGGAAAGTCGAGCAACACGTCGAGGCCATCGGGGAGCCGATCACCGAGCTCATCTGGTCGCTCGCCGTTGAAGAGATCGATCCAGGGGACTCGATCGAGCCCCGGGGCGCGGCCCAGGGCTTCAGCGAGCGATGCCTTGGCTTCGTCGACGGTGTAGAAGCGAGACGCAGTGGGTTCCAATTGGGCTGGTCCCGCTGCTCGCAGACCACTGATCTGGTGTCCATCGAAATGCGCAGTGACGGGCACCCTCATTGCGACGTCGCGAAAGTTCCACGGTGTGCCTTCGTTGTGACCCCCCTCCCAGAGGAGAGCCGAGAGGGTGCCGACCAGTTGGAGAGTCCCTGTGACGAGACTGGCGTCGACTGCGCTGTCTCGGCCCTCGACACGCACATCCTCGACTGCGGCCAGACCGGTGATCTCTCGGACAGAGGCACCTGTGGTGCGCCAAGAGTCCGGAAGTACGGTGCGGACCGACTCCTCATCGACGATGCTGACAAGGTCGGTGAGCTTGTCCGTCAACGCTTTTACGGGCGCCGGGAGGTCTCTGCAGACGTGCCGGGCGAGCGCCCTTGCAACGGTGGTGGGGTCGGTCTGGACCAGCTGCCGGATCTCGACCACCGCCTGGTTCCGATTCGTGAACCTTCGTGGCTGCTCGATACCGAGGTGCACGCATGCCCTATCGATGTCACCGTCTCCGCTGAGGAACGCCAGCCTGGTCGGGTCCCCACCAACGTGCTCGAGCGCCGAGTGCACCCAGGCCATATCCGCTGCGCCCGTCTTCGTCCCGCTCTTCCTGCGCCCCGAACCCTGTTGCAGAATCTGTGCCTTCAGGCCGACCAGCGCTGCGCTCGGCGCGGTGGGAAGGATCCGAACGTTTGCGAGAGCAGCCAGCCGTTCGGTGAGGTGTTCGAGGATCCGGTCGACTGCGACGGACTCCCCATGGAGACCGTTCGGCACATCGGGGAAGTGCCCGGGGATCTGCGCACCCCGCAGAACTCGATGCATCGATGCCTGCTGGGTGTAGAAGGCATCGAGATCCTCATGCGCATGCTGAGCCCACTCCCAGAGGACGACCTCGGGGACCAACACAACTACGCCTGCGGTGGCAAGGTCGGATGCCAGACCCTCGACCTGCTCAAGTCGAATTTTGCCGCTGCCGAACGCGTTGGTGTCCAGCACGATGTAACGCAAGCGTCCAACCGCGGAACGCTCCTCATGGGCCGTCATGCGCAGACTGTGCCACCGCGCGGTGACGAGCGAAAGGATCTCCAAGGGTGAGGCTCGGATCGACGGGTGAAGTGTCACCGATTTGCCGCATCGCAGCTCAGCTCTCGCTACCGTTGCTGAGGTGCTTCTTGAGGACGACACCCTGTATCCCTGGCGGACCTGCGGCCAGCCCAAGTTTGACGAAGCTGTCGAGATGCTCTTGGTTGCGAGGCACCAGGCCGACCCTTCACAGGGGGAAGTGACTGCGATCGACGGGCGTGGTGGGGACGGCGGGATCGACGTCGATGTGGTCCGTCCTGACGAGACCGTCAGTGTTATCTACCAGCTGAAGTACTTCCCGGAAGGCTTCTCAGGTGGTCACGCGAAGGTTCGGCGCGCCCAGATCAGGAAGTCCTTCACCGCGGCTATGGCGCACAACCCGGAGCGATGGGTTCTCGTACTTCCGCGCAACCCGACGACGAAGGAGCGGAAGTGGGTGCGCAGCCTGATCGGAAAACGAAAGCTCCAGGTCGCGTTCATCGGGTCGACTCAGCTGAACATCCTCCTGTCGAAGTTTCCGCAGATCCACAAGGTGCTCACGGTCGGGCCGCTCAAGGAGGCTCTCCGATACACGGGGGCGGAGGGGCTGGTCCTGGATACGCCAGCTGCAATCGACGAGGCGGCTATGAGTCTCGGCGAGCGCGCAAACATGCACAGTGCCTTCTGGAGCACGACCATCACAACTGGCCCCGACGGAGTGGTGGGCAAACAGTTCACGCCGCTGCGTCCTGACGCCTACGAGAAGGAGCCGGTCGGACTAGCGCCGACTCTGCGCGACACGCCAGAAGGGCATGAGGCACGAGCCGCCTTGAGCCAACTTCGCAGCTATGGAGGACCGGGCATCGAGATCGGCCCCGACGCTCTCGAAGCGGTCAAGATCACTGGCCCGGAGATTGTCGCCGCTCACTTCGCCGGTGACGTGACAGTCACGCTCGGCCCCAGCAACTTGAGCAAGCATGTCCCCTGCGAGCTGCGGATTCTGGCGGAGACGGGCGCCACGGTGCACAGCTTCCGCGGAACGTCCCTAGTCAGCCGCGGCGAGCAAGGCTGGCGTCTAGTCATGGAGCTGGACTGTGGGGTGACCTTCACACTCACGACTCAGCACGACTCGTCGCAAACGACGGCCAACGTGAACTACCCCGCCGCGACGGGCAGGGATGTACGGCACGTCGCCGAAGCATTGGCCCTTATGGACCTGCCCGCACGGCAGGACAAGTGGGCCATGGCAATCTGGTCAGCCGGCAAGAAGCTGTTCACGTGGAACGACCCCGTCGAGGAAGCATCAACGACTGGTTCGGACCCATACACCTGTCAATTGGTCGACGACCTCGTCACGATTGCCACGCGCTACAACGTCGCCCTCTCAATGCCCGACGAGCTGACGTGGACGCAGCGCGCCGAGATCCGCAAGTGTCGACTAGTTCTGGACGGCCACATCATCGAAGAGCCTGACTTCGGGCAACTGCATGTCACCCTGAGCGGCAAGACAAGCCCAGAGTTCGAGGAGCAGCTCCTGCAAGATCAGATGACCATCGAATCCGAGACAGAGGTCCACTACCTCGTCCTTGATCACGTACTTCCCGTACGCGCAGTGCTCTTTCACCCTCGTGCGCACGCCCTGGACGGTCAGCGGGCAGTAGATGTCCTCCGATCCGGTTCGGGAGCTGGACACAAGCTCACATTCGCTGGCTTCGATGGATCACCATTCAGGGTCTACTCTGCAGAGATTTCCCGCCGAGACCCGAACGCACCACTCACGACGACTCCGCTCGAACTTGCTGCTCCGGACGACGGTGAGACACGCGAGGTCGTCTGAACTGCGTCATGTCCGTTCGAGAGCGACTGTGGCCTGGGCAGCATCCGGTGCTGGGCCGCGACGGGCGGACGCTACGCATTGCAGTCCACGATCCGTCCCCATTTGACGAAATTCCGTCGCAATACGCCCGTGAGCGTACTAATGCCAGCCGAATGTCGTGGAGGTGCTATTCAAGCGCTCGAGCTGAGCCGTGGCGGCATCGCGGACACCCTCGTCCGGGTCGACCGCGAGAATCTGCAGTGACGCACTGGTGACGTTGGGGAACGTAGCTATGCGTAGGCGGATGATGGCGTCGTGGTGCGTGGTGTACCGAGATGCGATGCCCTCGCTACATGCCGGGTGGTCCAGGATTGCGTTGACGAGATCAATGTCGGCGTCGCGCTCGCGGTTGCTTGGCGCGATCGTCGCGAGCATCTCTCCAGTCAGGGTGGGATCGCCGGCTAGGTCGAGCAGCTCTGCTGGCACGCCCCGCCCGGCGGCCGCTGCGCACTGCTGATACTTCGCGATCTGTGACGCCCTCTTCGTGGTGCGCATAGGGACGACTGTCGAACACTAGTTCTATTCCTGTCAAGGGTGCAGCCCGGCGAACGCCACCTCGCGGGCCGGAAGTGGCAGGCAAGGCGCGAGTCGGTGCTAGAGCTCCGGCTCGGGCTATCCCTCGTTGTGAACTGTGACTGAGGCCTGTTCACCTGCGTGATCATGCGTGTCGAGGATCTGCAGGGTGCGTTCGCCGGGTCCGGTCGGTCCGGTCTCGTCGTCGTTGCGTGTCCAGAGCTCGGCGGCGATCTGCTGGGCCTGGTCTGGGTGGCCCTCGGCGAGGGTGATGAGGCGGTCGTCGTCGGCGAGTGCTTCGTTGGCCGGGTCGCAGGCACGCCAGGTCTCGCAGGCGCGGCGTGCCAGTGGCAGGTCACCGTCGAGGACGGCGCGGGTGACGACCAGGTGCGCCAAGTCGCCGATCAGGGCCGTGTACTGGTCGGCCAGGCCCTCGCCCTCGGTGGCCCAGAGCCAGCGGGGGTCGTCCTTGGCCAGCGTGAACGGTCTCCCGTCCACCAGCCCCAGGGCCTCCACGAGGTCGGGCAACCCGTCCGCGCCGCGTCGGATGGCTCGTTGGTAGAGGCGGCGGAAGAGGTGGGCGTCGACCAGGGCGTCTGGGATCCGGTACAGGTGGGGAGGGTCATCGGCCTTGGGTCGGCCGGCCTTGCCGAGCGGGATGCGCGGCGTGCCGTCAGATCGGGTCCCGAGGTAGTTGCGCAGGCTCGTGATCCGGTAGCGGGCGTCGTTGCTGATCCCTCCGGTGACCAGCTCGACCTGCTCCAGCGTCACTCCCTGGGGGTGCAGGGCGAGGAACGCCGCCAGGTGGGTGAACGTCGGCCGGCGTTCGGTGACGATCTTGATCGCCTTGCGCATTGCCGGCGTCGGGCTGACAGCTTGGTCTCCGACGCCCCACATCGAGACGGTGCCCAGGACTTCGACACGGGGTCTGTCGGTGTCCTGGTTCCACCAGTCGGCAAGATCCTGATCCAGAGTCGCGTCCATCTCGGCCTGATCGTGTCGAGCGACCCTGTCATCGTCACCAGTCGTGCTCTCGCCGTCAGGACTGGCGTCGGCCAGTTGGACGATGGGCGCGAGTCGGGCGAGGTCCTCGCGGGTGTTCGCGGTCTTGGTGACGTACTCGACGTCGGCGCTCGGCAGGATCGACCAAGGCCCCGCCGCGGTGTCGGGATCGTCCGGACGCTCGGTAACCCGAACCCTGGGCTCGGTGGCGTCGTCCGAGATCGTTCGTCCGGTGATGGTGTCGGCGAGCGGGTTGGCCACGTCGGCCGGGTCTCGGGTGAGCTCGACGAGGCGGGAGCAGGCCGCCAGTTCTTCGGCGCTCATCTTGGCCGGGACCAGGTCCAGGTCGAGCCCCGCCTCTGACATCGTGACCCGCAGTCGACCGTCGCGCGCTTCGAGGACGACATCGTCGGGCCGTGGCTCGACGCCGAGCGTGATCACGACAGCGCTGGGTCGGCCAGGGTGGCCATGGATCGCGGTGCCGAGGGCACTGAGCTCGTCACTCAGCTTGGTGGTCACGACGGCGTGGAACCACTCGTGGTCCTCACCCTCGGGTGCCTCGCTGGCGGTTTGGCGCACGTAGGTGCTGATCGTGTCGAGGAACTCGGTGTCCTCGTCCTCCTCGACCCGGTACTGCGACAGCCCGGCGGCGCCGTGCCCGATGCCGGCGGCGTGGGTGGTGAGGTTGACCGTCCACGGGTTCACGGCGAGCTCGGCTACCAGGTGTCTGCCGAACGCGATCACGTCGTCGTCACCGGTCACCGCGACGGTCCGCAGGTGCTCGAGGTCGAGCAGCCAGGCGTGCTCGTCCTGGTCGACCCCGACGGTGACCAGCACCGGGTAGGGCACCAGGTCCCGACACTCTTGTGGAGCCGCGGCCAAGGGCGCCGCCCATCGTGTGCCGTCACCGGTCCATGGTTCAGGCAGCGTGGCGGGTGTGGCCAGGTGCAGGACCGCCTGGTCGGCGGCGAGCTCGACGGCGGCGAGCTGTGGGCGGGGGCGGCCGGACGCAAGGTCTGGGCCCGCCAGGGCGCGCAGGAGGCGGTCCAGGCGCTGAACGTCGGGCGCGCGGTCGCTGCCGACGAATCTCGCGGTCGCGACGGCGGGCACCAGGTCGGGCGGGGTCGGTGCAACCATGCGCCCCGGCCGGCGGAGCCGCTCCCGACGACTGCGCGCGCGGGTGACCGTGACATGCAGACCGGCGGCCAGAATCCCGCCGCCGGCCGCGACACCGGGCAGCAACCATGCAGGAGCCTCGTGGTCGGCGTCTTGTGAGGACCCTTCTCTCTGGCCGGTCTCGTCGTCGTTCGCGTCGCTGGAGTGCTGACCATCGATCTGCGGGGTGGGGGTGACCCAGGGCGAGGCCGCGTGCGAGCGCGTGGGCCCGGCCACGGCAGGGCCGTCCTCGGCCCGATCCGCGCCCTCGGCGTCCGGACTGGCAACAGGGGCGGGCTCGCCGGATGCGTTCGGAGTCGGTTGAGGCTGCGTCGGGTGGGCGCCCTGGGGCGGGGACTCCTTGTGTGCGGCGAAGTCTGCCTCGGGCTCGGCGGCTCGGGACTCGGGCAGCGTGAGGATCCAGCCTGCCTTGACGTGGTCGGGGTCGGTGAGGTGCTCGCCGCCGGGTTGGATTGTGTCCTTGGATGCCTGGGCGATGGTCGTGTACTTGGCGGGGTCGCCGTAGTGGTCCTGTGCGATCCCGGTCAGGGTCTCTCCGGGACGGACGGTGTGCTTCGTGCGGTCCGTGCCCTCGGCATCGTCATCACGGGTGTCCAATGTCGAGTCGGGCAGCAGGATGGTGGCCCCGGCGGGCAAGAGGCCAGGGTTGGGCCCGAGGGTGCCCTTGTTGAGGTCGTGGATCTCGGTGTAGCGGCGCCCATCGCCCAGCCGAGACTCGGCCAGACCCCACAGGGTGTCGCCCCGTCGCACCACGTACGACACGACCCGGGGCTGCGAACGCGTGACGGTATCGTCACCAGCGTGCCCGTTGGTCCTCGCCGATGCGGCCGGGGCGTCGGCGCTCGGGCTTCCGCCGTGCGTGTCGGCTGTCCGCTCGGGCGCACGTTGGGCTGCAGGTCCCACGGCGGCGTCGGGGACGGGCGCGACGCCGACTGCGGCCGACGGCGCCGCGAGGGCTGGGTTCAGGGGCAGGGATACGAACAGCAGCGACGTGGTGGCCACGAGCCGGCCAACGAGGCCCACGGGCACGGGCGTCAGGTGCGGGCGGTGCAGCCGCCGTGACTGCCGCGCGATCTCGACCAGGACCTTCCAGGTCAGCCAGCCCCAGATGAGCCAGGCAGCGGCATACCCCAGGAGCAGGAGCACGCGGGACACGTCGCCGCCGAGCAGCACGATGCGCGCAGTATCCAGGTCCAGCCAGGCCGGAAGCACCAGCGGCTGTGCGACCAGCAGTCCGGCCGGGAGCCCGACGACCAGAAGCAGGACACACAGCAACGCGCCCAGGCCACGCAACCGGTCCGCCGCGGTGGCATGAGCCGGCGGCCCGCCGGGGCGGGCGGTGGGGTAGCCGGGGAGCCGGTGGCTGGTGCTGCGGGTCATTGTTCTGCTCCTCCCACGACGCGGACCAGGCGTGCCGAGGCAGTGACCTCGACCGGGAACGGTCCCAGACCGATCCGGCCCAGGATCTGCGGTGTGTAGGTGTCGTGGACGGTGACGTGGACCTGGTCGCCCTCCACCCAGGCAGTGCCGGGCATGTCGGACTCGGCGAGGAAGGCGCTCGCGGCGTCGATGGCGGCGGCAGGGTCGACGGTGAAGTCGCCGCCGGCGAGCACGCTGGCCGCGTCGAGCTGCTGGCCGCCGGTCCGGGCAGCCTGTGCGGCCACGGCGTAGGCGCGCTGCTGGGCGTGCAGCTGGGAGCCGAGGTCCAGGACCACGCCGACGATCAGGATGAGGCCGACGGCGGCGGTGATCATCCACACCGACACCGAGCCGTCCTGATCACCTTCGCGGTCGCAGCCCGAGTACCAACGCCGACCGGGCTCGACCGGGCGGGTTGTGTGCGGCTGGTTTCTGTTCATGAGGCCGACCTCCACGAATCAACCGGAGAGGTCGCCGCTCGGCTCACGGTGTGCGTGACGGGCCCGAGGGCGAGGTCGGCGAGGTTGACCTCGCACGACACCGTGACGGTGATCTGTGATGGCTCACCGGGGGTGGATGAGTACCGCGAGGTGTCCACGCTCGTGCTGCTCGACACGCACGTCAGGTCCTGGTTGGTCAGGCTCGCGGTGGCGGCTTCCTGTGCCCGCGCGGGGGCGAGCGTGATGTCGCGGGTGATGGATGCGGTGCGGGCGGCGTCGTAGGCGGCGGTCTCGACCAACTGTCGTGCGGTCACCACCCGGCCGGCCAGCAGAATCAGGGCCAGTAGCAGCCCGAACCCGACCACGCTCACGGCCATTTCGAGCGACGCCGAGCCCGTCTCGGTGCCCCGGGTGCGAGCAGGGACGGCACCCGTGCGCCTGGAGGCGCGCGCAGGGTTGAGGTGGTTCATGGCGTCACGCTTCCGGTGAGGGTTTCCGCTGGCGCCGACGCGACGGCGGAGACCTCGGGGTCGAGTCCCGGCAGGATCGAGTAGGACCGTGCCGTGATCTGGACCTGCACGGTCGTGGCGTTACGGGTGGCGCTCACCGACCACTCGGTCAGCGCGCCGGCGCCGACCTGGTCCAGGAACGAGGTCGCGGCAGCGGCGCCGTCGGGGCCCGTGCCGTACTCGGCCGCGGCGGCGAACGCGCCCTGGTTGGCCGCGGCGATCACGACCTGCCGGGCGTGATGGACCAGGCCGGCCTGCACACAGATGAAGAACAGCCCGAGCAGGGCGGGCAGCGCGACGATCATCTCGAGCGTGATGGAGCCCTGGTCGTCGCGCCGCCCGCACCGGGTCACCTTGTGTCGGGTCGCTCGCTGTCGAGCAGCCGGCCGTGGGGTCGTCATGGTCAGGGGTTCGGGCTGATGATCTTCGCCGACTCGGACTCGGCGTACTGGGTGACCACGGCGATCACGATCCCGGCCACGACGAGCAGGGCAACTGCCCAGGAGACGAACTCCAGCGTGATCCCGCCAGCCTCCCGGTCGATCTCGATCCGCTGCCGTCGTGACGGGTCCGTGAACCGGTCGAAGAGCATGGTCTGGGCTACCTGGAGGGTGACGTAGAGGTGAAGCATGGGGGTGGTCCTTCCGTCGGTCCGGCGACGTCGGCCGCCGGGTCTGGGGTACTGATGGGCAGGCCCTCCTTCTTCGAATCCGCGTGGTTGTGCGGGCAGGGTGTGGTGGTCAGGTGTTCTGGAAGATCCGCAGGACGGCGGGGGCCATCAGCAGCGCGAGGAACACGACACCGAGCAGGGATCGGGGTATGTCCATGCGTTCGCTGGTCGCGTTGGCGGCGGCCAGGTCGTCGGTCACCAGCGCTGCACGCAGCGCGGTGCGTTGGGCCTGCAGGCTGGCTGCGACGGCGGTGCCCTCCTCGCCCGCCAGACGCAGCACGTGGGCGACGTTCGTCAGCTCCGGGAGGGTCAGCTCGTCACCGAGGGCTTCCAGTGCGTCCCAGGGTGATTGCCCGGAGGTGCGTGACTGGATCAGCTCCTGACTGATCCGAGCCCAGACCCAGTGGTCACCGGCCGCTGCGGCGTGTTCCATGGCCTGCCGCACACCGGACCCGCCGGCACGTTCGAACGCGACGGCTTCGACGTAGGTGGCGACCTCGCGCCGCAGCTCGGTGCGCATCGTCTTCGCATCGTCGATGGCGTTGTAGTTCGGGACGAAGAACATCACCACGGCCAGCCCGACCGCACCGGCCACGGAGACCACCGGTGGCAGCTGCAGACCGAACAGGCCCACGACCCACACCGCCAGTGGAGCGATCGCCAAGCCGTAGGCAGCGAACACGATCCGCTCGCCGTAGAACCGGGTCAGCGACCGGCCCACCAGATTCAGTTCCTTGACCGGGGTGCGCAGCCATACCGCGTCGGGCACGTTGCGCATCGCCCACGTCCCGAGGCGTTCGACACCGTCCTGCGGTGCGGGCTGGACCCGGCCGGTCGGGGTCACGGTGCGCGGTGGGGCCAGCGCGGCCAGAGCCTTGACGGGGTCGACCCGGGCAGGCGCGAAGAAGTAGATGCCCAGCAGCGTCAACCCGAGAGCAAGGAGGCAACCTGCGAGCACGGCGCCGGCCAGCCCGGTCATGACGCCGCTCCCCAGGCGCTGGCCGGGGCAGACGGGACAGGCGAGGTGAGAACCGTGGCGCGCACGCGCCGGTCTCGCTCTGCGCGGGCCTGAACGCCGAGGCTCCGGGCCGGGGGCTTGCCCCGGGCGATACGGTCCAGCCAGACCAGCGTCCCGAGGTAGGCACCGATCAGCGTCGCGAGGACCACCTGTCCCAGGACGGTCGTGTACGGCTCGGCGTACTCGCCGCTGAACGCCAGGGCGACGAGCACACCGACGAACAGGATCGTGACCCAACGGGCCGTGGCCCGGGACTTGGCCCGGTCTGCGGCGACCTGACGGCGGGAGCGGACGTCGGCTGCGGCCGAGTCGGCCACCGCCTCCAGCATCGCTGCCAGCCCGGTGCCGCGACGGCGGGCGGCCAGCGAGAGCTCGATGGCGATGAGGTCGCCGGTGGGGTCGTGCAGGTCTTCGGCGAACGCCCGGATCGCTGCCTCTGTGTCCCAGCGTGCGTCCACCCGGTGAACCAGTTGCGTGACGGGTTCCTTGATCGGTGCCGGCGCCGCCCGGGCGGAGTCGCGCAGCGCCTGCTCCAGGCCGATACCGACGGTGATCACGCCGGCGAGCGAGCGACACCACTCGGCCATGGCGTCCAGGCGGGCGATCTGATCGGCTTCGGCGCGGTTGGACAGCAGCGCCGGCAAGCCGATCATCGCGGCGGGGATCCCGACCAGCGCGAGCAGCATCCCCGTGATCGCCCAGACGACGATCCCACAAATGAGTCCTGCCCCGATCAGCATCCACCTGCGGCGCGAGACGCGCGCCAGGCGGCTGCGGTGCCAGGTGCCCGGGCCTGGGAGGAGGGGCCAGGACCACCACCAGGCGACCAGGAGGAAGACGCTGAGCCCAATGAGAGCACCAGTGATGATCGCAAGCCACATGGTCACCGCCCCCCGATGCTCTGGGCGGCTGCGTAGGCGGCCAGGTCGAACCTGCGCCGGGCGAGGCTGCGGTACTCGTCCGGCAGCACATCGGGCACCAGCTGACCGTCAGGCCCGGTGGTGAACACCCGAGTCGACGCGAACGTCCCAGGCTGGTCGCCGCGGCTGATCGCCACGATCTCGGACACTCGCCGCCGCACCCTGGCGGGGCGAGCAACGCCACGATGGTCGTGCTCGTCGTCCTCGTCGGGGAGAGTCAGCTCGATGTGGACCACCAGGTCGATCGCATGGGCCAGCTTGGCCGTGACCATGTCGTGGGTGAACTGGGCGCCGGCTTCCATGGCGCACGTGGTCAGCTTCTCGATCGCGTCGACGGCGCTCCGGGCGTGGGTCGTGGACAACGATCCGGACCCGTTCTCCATCGTCTTGAGCATCGCGATCACCTCGGGCCCGCGGATCTCGCCGACGACCGTCCGCTGCACGTTGAACCGCAAGGAGTCCCACACGGCGTCGGACAGGGTGTACTCGCCGGCCTGCTTCCCGTCCGGGCCGATCTCCCCGGTGCCGGGCCGTGCCTCCCATGCGCGCACGAACCGTCGCCGCTCCTGCAGGCGCAGTTCGGCCTCGGTCTCGATGGTGGCGATCTGCTCGAGCGGGTGGATGTGTGAACACAAGGCCCGCACGAGCGTGGTCTTGCCTGCCCCTGGAGAGCCGGACACGACGATGGAGCGGTGGTCGCGGACCGCCGCGGCGAGGAACTGCGCCGCCAGCGGGGTCATGACGCCGTCCCGGGCGAGGTCGTCGAGGGAGACCTCGACGACGCGGTGGCGGCGGATGGTGACCTGGGGGCGCGGGGTGACCCAGGCGACCGCGGCCAGTCGTGAACCGTCGTCCAGCTGCAGGTGCAGGCGGGGCCGCGCCTCGGAGAATATCCGGGGGTTGGCCTCGGAGCGGGAGGCGAGGAACTGGAGGAACTCGATGAGCTGCTCGTCGCTTTCGGCGACGTGTGGGCCGGCGACGAGGGCGCCGTCGTTGAGCTCGAGCCACACCTCGTCGAACCCGTAGATCAGCACGTTCTCGACGCGCTGGTCGTCCAGGAGCGGTTGCAGTCGGCCCATCCGGAACAGGGCGTCGAACGTCGCCTGAGCCAGCTCGGTCTGTTGCGTGCTGCTCAACGTGCCGCCGTCGGTGTTCGCTCGGCTGGCTCGGATCTGCGCGATCAAGCCTTGGATGATGTCCCAGGCAAGCTGCTCGCGTGCGGGCCGGTCGAGATGGCCCTGCGCGGCTGAGGCCCGTGCCGCCAAGTCTTTTGACGCCTGTGTGCGCAGACTGGCCACCAGGCCCCAGTTCACGTCGGGGCCGAGATGGATCGTGCCGGACGGCGCCACCCACGGGTTGGTACCAGTGCCGGCAGATGGTCCAGAAGCAGTCGGTGCCGCAGCGCTCGGGTCGGGCAGCGGTTCGCTCAGGAACGGGATCGACGTGGGCCGAGGCAGGTCGTAGTCAGGGCTGTTGCCATCGGCAGATCGGGTGTCACGCAGGGCGGTCATACGCGCACCTCCAGGCTGCGGCGGTGCGCGAGCTCGGTCTGCAGCGTCGCGACCGCGGCGTTCAGCGACCGGACGTACTTGCTGGTCTCGAACGAATCGGACTGGCGGACGCCTTGGGAGTAGAACTCGGCACCCTTGGGGTCCCAGGCCACCTGCGCCATCAACGGAAGGGACAGGGAAGCGGCGATCTCACCCCCGGTGTAAGGGCGCTTCTCGCCGACTACCAGCAGACCCGGGTTGCGCCACAGCGACTCGCGCACTGCGACGTCGGCCCATGGGCGCGCGCCGCCCAGCGCCGGTAGGGATGACCGCACCGTCAGGAGGGTCACGTCGGCTGATGCGAGCACCGGGTCCGGCGATCCTGGGTAGCCCAGGGCGCCGGCGTCCACGATCACGTCCATGCCTTCGGCGTCGAGCTCGGCCAGCGCCTGGGCGACCGGCTCCCATTGCCCGCGCAGTGTCGTGGCCTGGGTGTGGGTCCGCAGCCCGGTCACGAACGACGCCTGTGTGCCCTCGAAGGGCAGCATGACCTCCCGCAGAGCGTCGGCCGGGGCCAGGGAAGACAGTGCGAGCTCGACCAGGCCTTTCTCGTACGGCCTGGCGCCCTGGAACCATCCCGTCATCAGCGCGGACAACCCCCGGGGGTCGGCCTCCAGCAGCAGCACAGGCCGTGGCCAGGCCAGCGCCAGGCCCAGGCAGGTGGTGCTCACACCGGGGGCGCCGTTGGTCGAAGCGAGCGCGATCACGGCCATCTCACTCACCCCCAGCGGCCGTGTCGGTGGTGGCGGAGTCCTGGACGAGGGAGGCCCGCCCGGCGACCACGGCGTCCGACAGCGCGACGGCCTCCTCGTGCGGGACCAGCACCTCCACGACCGTCCGCGAGGTGCCCACCCGGACCGCCGCGACCTGGGCCGTGGTGTAGGTCGGCTCGGCGTCGGACTGCGCGGTCGCCGCGGACACCACGACCCGCACCGCGTCACCCGGATCCAGCGCGAGCTCGCCGGACTGGTCCGGGGGCAGCGTCACCCTGACCACTGACTGCCCCTCAGGCGGGAACGCGTCCGCGGACACCATGCCGGGAGACAGGACCCCGCCCGCCTCGACCGCACCCGTCACCCGCTGACCGATCAGTGCGGAGGCATCCCGTCCGGGAATCGCTGCGACCGTCGGGTCCAGGGTGACCGAGATGACCCGGACGTCCTCCGCGGTGATCACGTCGTAGGCGTCCAGGCCATGGGACGCGACCACGATGTCCTGCGACGTGGACATGAGCATCCACGTGACCAGGCCAAGTACCCCGCCGGCGGCCAACGTCGCGCAGGCCAGGACCGCCAGCCAGGGCTGACGACGCAATGGCGGTGGTGCGACCAGCGGCCGAGTAGCCGCGGGGTCATGTTCAGTGACTGTCTGGCGTGTGGTGGTGGAATCGGACATCTGCGCCCCCTATTTGGTGCCCGCTTAGCTCACGAGCACCTGACCCTCTGCCACGATCACCTGGGTCTGGGCCACCAACGGGTCCATGGCGATCGTTCCGGTCTGCCCGGCACCAGCCCACTCGACCGTCCAGGTCGAGGTAGCCGTCACCGTGTAAGCGCCGCCCGGCCGGGAGCCGGACTCACGCAGGAAGACATGCCCGCAATCGGGCGACGGCGTCGCCCCGAACTCGGCCCGGTACGCAGTCCCGGCATCGCAGGAGAGCGTGCTGCCGTCATCCAGATCCCAGACGACGTCGGTCACCTCGGCCGTGACCGTGACGGTCACGCCTCGCACGGTCGCCGACGCCGAGGCCGGGCCGAACGTCTCCTCGGACGGCTGGTCGACCCACAACCAGACCGGTACCCCGACCAGCGCCGTGGCCGGCGGCTGGGGCGCCATCCCGATCTCGACTGCCCGCAGGTCCAGCTTCGCCAGCGCCCCCCGTGCGACCTCACCCGGCGTCGGCGGAGCCTGCGCGGCCGTCGGCGGATCGAACAGGTAGATCAGAGCCGTCTGCCCCGTCGCTGGGTAGTAGCAGTCGTACACCTTGCCCTGCTCCTGCCCGACACCGAAGCTCTCGTCGAAGTGCTCCCACACCGCTGAAGACTGCGGCGGCTGCGGGTCCGACGGCGTCGTGCTCGCGTAGCACTCCGCATCGGCCTGCCAGATCCCGTACTCCGATGTGCACGGCACCGGCCTTGCCCTGGCGCCGTCAGTGCGGATACAAGCTGGCTTGCTTTCATTGTCGGCGGCGGGCGGACCAGCCTCGACGCTGGCCGGCTCGCCCACTGTGCCGCGGTCGCTCCCCGAGCCATGAACGCCTGGGCTACCCCCGGTGCCCGACACTGTCACCTCTCCAGTGCATGTGCCGGTGAACTGATCGAGAGCTGTATCGCACCCGGCCTCGACGATCGGCCGAGGCTCGAGGACGGTAGCGGTGGCTGGCAGGCACATTCCGGTAAGCCCCGCCGCGGCGAGGCTCATGCTCGGGAGCATCCTCAGCGCGCGGCGCACGGCTCCCGCTCCAAGGTCTTCCGGTCGGCCACGAGCCAGCCGGACTCGGGGTCGTCGTCGTAGTCAGGGTTGGAGATCCACAGGCGCTCCCAAGCGCGGTCCGGCCGGTTCGCGTCGACTTGTGATTCGCCCGAGGCGTCGACGACGTCCACGTCCGCGACGTCGTAGCAGACATCGATCTGCACCGTCGGTCCCGCATTGGATCCCTGGCCGGAGTCGTCGAAGGAGACCGACTGGGTCGTGAGGTCGATAACCTGAATCGTGCCGGTCTTGTGCCAGCCATCGTCCTCCCACGGGCCGAACGTGTTCCGCAGCCGAATCAGCTCCGCGCTCGTCGCGACCGTCTTCAACGGCTTGAGGTTGGTGGGATCCGCGGCGACTGCATCGGTGATGCGGTAGTACTCGTGCGCCAGCGCTTCGGCGCTCGCGGCGGCGAGCTCCGATTCAGTCGTCGGGCTCGGCTTGGGGGAGACCGACGGAGGCGCGCTCGTTGTCGTCGTGGCTGACGGGGTCGGTGTCGGGTCGGTCGCGCTGGCCGTGCAACCCGAGACAGTAAGCAGCGCCATGGCAGCCACCGCGGTAACGCAGGGTAGGGCTCTCATCCTGTCTCCTTCGTCTGGGTGCGGAAGTGATTTCCACGAAGGATCACGGTCGTGAAGTGCAGACCGGGGGATCCAGATTGGCACCAGATCTCGGTAAGTGCCACTTGGTCACTTGTCCAACTTGGCGCTGTTGTTTGCCAGTCCCCGGCTGGAGGACCGGTGCTGACAAGACACCACGTTGGCACACTGGCGCACCGAAAAACGCAGACAGAAGAAATCGCGCCGTGGTGCCCGACCCACTGTTTGCGCAGGTCAGAAACGCAGACAACAGGGTCGCATCTCGACGATGCGCTGAATCGTGCGGCCACCGCCGAAGGCGCGAGCGCGATAAACGCTCGCCCGGGACGCCATTCCTGAGGGTGAAATCGCGCCCGGAGCCCAGTCGATGGCGCTCGCGGCGCACGGCAGCGTGTGACCCGCTGTCCAGGGCTTCACCGACCAGCGAGTTGGACCGCGCGTGAGTTGTTGCCTCCAGCAGCGCTCGGGCTGGCGCCGGCATGACGGACAACTCGTGGGGGTGCCCCCGCCAATGTTCATGGGCGCTCTGCGGTCTCGGTGATCGCGGCGAGCATTCTCGCTGCCTGCCGTTGAAGTGGTTCTGCCGTGGCCGAGTTGTCGACGATGACGTGATCGGCGGTGGGGCGGTAGTCCAAGTCGAGAGCCGCGACGTGGTCGTCCCAGTGCGCGAGCTTATGCATGTCGCGGGCCGCGCCGCGTCGCTGCAGATACGTGCGCATTGTCGCGGCGTCACACCTCACCCAGACAAGCGTCAGGTCGACGCCCGCGGTACGAAGCCGTGCGCTGACGCGGTCGATCCATGCGTTGTCCTGGAACTCGCTGACGAAGGGCGCGGTGCCGATCACGCCGACACCAGCGTTGGCGTTCTCTTGGATCACGGAGAGCACGGCCTCGGTTTCGAGAGGCCGGACCTGGTCGAGGTAGGTGCGCGACTCGCGGTCGTGGGGCGGGCGCCCGAGCGTTTCGAGGAGCGTCTCGGTCACATGGCGGGTGATCGTGTCTTTGTCGATGATCGCCGAGCCGGCCAACCGCGCCAGTACCCGGCCCAGCTCGGACTTGCCCGATCCGGCGTGGCCACCGATGAGGAAGGTCCGTGGCATCCGGGCGGTGCCGGGTTCAGCTGCTCGACCGAGGTTGTTGCGCACGATGCGACGCGAGCCTGGCTTGCTTTCGATCAAGCCGTCCTCGGCGAGGAGTTCCATTGCCTTGTTGACGGTCCACACGCTGACGCCCATCTGGCCGGCGAGCGCGCGGGTTGACGGGAGCACCTCACCGTCGCGGAGCCGACCTGACTCGATGTCGTCGCGCAGGATGCGCTCCGTGCGCTCGAGCTTGCCGCCTCCCACGTCACGGCCGCCGTTCGTCACTATTTGAGCTCGCTTTCTTGGTCACGCAACTGATCGGGACTCCTTCTTACGCGCGGGCGAGCGCAGCGTGAGCCAGGGCCCACCCGAACGTGTCCTGGATCACCTGGTGCACCACGTCCAGAGTCAGGTCCGACCGCAGGTCCAGGCACCGCCAGATCGGCGGGTTCGCGTCGTCCAGGTCCACCCGCACGCGATAAGCGACGACGTCGCCGCGACGTGGGTGACGACGCGACGGCCGTTGCGGCGCGGCCTGCCCTTGGCCCCGGGCGTCCCCTGTCTCACCCGAGGGCAGTTCGCCTGTCAAGGCCCGTTCGTCGAGGCCTATCCCCTTGACCGCAGTCTCGAACTGGCGCAGCAACTCGTCCCTGTCCTCGAACCTGTCCGTGCCTGTCACTCGCCAACCGTAACCAGTCGGGGACAGGGGTGAATGTGTGGCCGCGCCCCCGACGCATCGGGCGAGCAGACCCCACCGGGGTTCTGGCGGGACGCGAACCAGGCCCGACGGCTCACCCGGACAGGGTCAGTTCGCGCAGCTGGGCGTGGATCTGCTCGACACGGTCCGCGCAGCCTGGACAGGCCGGCATGTCGTCGCTGGTCTCGCTGATTCCGATCAGGACGGCGGCTGCCCACACCAGGCGGTGGATCTCGGCCGGGCGAGCCGGGTCAACGGCTCGCAGAGGTTCGAGCAGGTCGACGAGAGCAGGAGGCACCACCCGGCGGCCAGGACGGGCCGCGGCGCAGGCGAGCGCACCCAGGAGCAGACCTGTGGCCAGGGTCCAAGGCCGGTCGTGCGGCTGGGAACGCTGCAGGATCACCAGACCGGCCACCGACAGCAGGACCGCACCTGCAAGCAGATTGCGCTCGCGGGCCAGGTTGCGGGTCCGGGCGCGCTCGTCCGTGCCCGGGTCGATCACGATCGTGGTGGCCGACGGCCAAGCCAGGCGGACACCCGCGGCAGGGGCGTGCAGGGTGTGGTAACGCGTCATCACGCCTCCTGATGCGAGGTGGGTGCGGTCACGGTGACGAGCACGGGTTGTTGTGCGGACAGGGCCGAGACCCACCCGGTCCAGCTCTGCCAGGCCACGGCCGGATCAGACGGTGTCGGTGGGAGGTCGAGCAGCCCGGCCAGCGCTTGGGCGTCACGAGTCGTGCCCGCCGTGAGGATGATCTCGATGATCGCGACGGTGTTGGGTCCGAAGGCACGGACTGTGTTCCCGACGTCGATGTCGAGAATTTGGACGCCGCACCAGTGGGAGATGACGGCCTTCTCCCACCCGAAGTCCCGCCCCTCCGGACCGACCGGGGTCCTGGTCGTCGTGCGGGTGACTGTGTCGGTCGTGGGGGTCATCGCGGGCCGCCGATGGCCACGATGGGTTCGGTCGGGTGGGCCGGGGCAGCCGTGACGAGGCGCTGGTGGGCGGTCTGCCACGCCCGGTATGGCCACACACCCGGCGCCACGACGACCTCCGCCACGCCCACCTGGTGGTGCAGCGGCGGCAGCAACCCCAGCCGTCGGGGGGTGTGGTTGACCAGGAGCGCGCAGATCGTCCGTTCCAGCTCGGTGGGTGCCATGACGGCCACTGACGCGGCGTCGGCGTGCTGGAGCAAGTGCTCCAAGTCGTCGAGGTAGTCGCTCACGATCTGGTCTGTCGCGTTGTGCATCGCAGGCCTCCCGGTCGGGTGGGTCGGGGTCCGAGCCTTGGTTGGCCTCGGGGTGCGTGAGTGCACCGGAGGTGGTGATCAGTGCCGCCAGATGACGGCGGCCGATACCAGTAGGGCTGCCACGGCGAGCACCCAAGCGACCAGCACGATCTCGATCATCGGGATCCTCACCGTCAGTGCGTTGTCAGCGGTCTCGGGTTGTGTCAGTCGTCGAGACGGACGTGGTAGGAGTCGCCGTCGCGCAGGACGACGGCGTCGAGCTCGTGCGTGGCGCGTGATCCTTCTGCCCGCCAGTCGTCCATCAGATCCAGGAACCGTGCCCAGATCGGCGACTGCCGCGGGTGAGCCACAAGGTGGGCGGGGGTGATCATCACGGCCTCCGGCGGGCCCTCGGGCCGGGCAGCCAGGCCGAAGCTGGTGGGGGCTCGGTCGCCGATCCCGATGCCTTCCCCGTGCTCGGTGACGGCGGTGAACAGACCGGCCGGGCGGCGCGCCAGCAACCAGTGCTTGAGGTCGAGGAACTCACCAGGTCCGCCGGGCCAAGGCTCTGCAGTACCGGCGCGCAGGATCGCCAGGAAGTCGGCCGCGGTCTGGTGATCGTCGCTGGCCGAGGCCAGGTAGCACCCGGAGTCGTCCGTCGCTGTTACGACCATGACGCTGGACGGGACGACGGGTGACCCCATCAGCGGGTACCGGCCGGCGTGCACGGTGACGTGCAGGTCGTCTGCGAGGGTCTTGACGATGTGCGCGACGGCGTAGGCACCGGGCAGGTCCGAGACCGTGCACCCGGTGACCAGGACCCCGCCCCGGGCGAGCTGGTCGATCCACGCGACAGGGATCGCAGCCAGGGTTCCGGCGACCACGATCCGGTCATACGGCGCACGGCCGGGGTGCCCGGCCAGGCCGTTGCCCGTCGCAGCGATCGCGCGGTGCCTGTGGGCGACGAACAGCTCCCGGGCACGCACGGACCGGGCTTCGTCGTCATCGATGGTCAGGACGTGACCACCGGGACCGACGATGTGAGCCATGAGGGCGGCCGAGTAGCCGGACCCCGTCCCGATCTGCAAGACCCTCATATTGGGCCGCAGGTCTAGGGACCGCAGGTCCTGCAACGTCGTGCTGCGGGAGACGACGGGCTCGACGGCCTCCCCGTCGAGTCCGAGGTAGATCTCGTGGGGGACGGCCCGGGCAGCGTCCGCGACGGCGTCGCTGCCCACGATGGTGCTCCGGGTGCTGATCATCGTGCAGTGCTCCAGTACTCGTACAGGTGGGATGCGGGCTCAGGCATGGACGGTGGCGGGCCGGGACGCGTCGGCATCCAGGAGCGCGCGCAGGGCGTCCGCGGCCCCGTGGCGTCCGACTGGGCCTGTGACGTGCTTCGCCAGAGCCTTGACTGCCGTCGGCGCTTGCCCCATGGCGACGGGGTAGCCGGCCCACTGCAGCATCCCCACGTCACTCCAGCTGTCACCGATCGCCACCGTGCGCTTGGGCGGGACGTCGAGGTGCGCCCGGATGGTCTCCAGGGCGGACGCCGTGGACGGACCGCGCGGCGTGACGTCGACCCACCCCAGGCCTGCGGCGCTCGGCGTGACGCCGAGCTGGCGCAGCGGCTCGACGAGGGTGCCGATGCCCGGTGCGCACAGGACCATGCGGGTAGCCGGTGTTGCCCACAGCTCTTCCAGGTGGGCCACGACGTGCTGTTGTCCCTGGAGGTGGCCGGGGTCGAACTCCTGGTTGACGCGCCATCCCCGGCCGGCCAGTTCGACGGCCATCTTCACTCGGGGTATGCGGGTGCGGGCCAGGTGTGCGACGGGGTCGACGTCGAACGTGCGCGCCGCGTGCACGCGGTACCCGCCAGGCTCTGACCGGGACACGTACGCGGTGATGGCACCGCTTGACCCGACGATCCAGGCGCCGTCCAGACCGAGGCTGTGCGCCACGGGCAGCGCACCGATGAGCGGGCGCGCGGTCGTCAGGGCGACGTGGTGGCCGGCCTTGCGGACGGCGGCCACGGCCGCGGCGGTGACCTCCGGGACGGTGGTGCCGGCCTGCAGGAGGGTGCCCTGGATGTCGAGCGCGACCAGGCGCGGCATGAGGCGGTTCACTGCAGTTCCCCATGAGGCTGACGGAGCACACCGCGGACCTGGAACTCCAAGTCGTCACGCACCCCGCACCAGAGGGTGTATCCGGGATCCACCATGCGGTGGTCCAGCGGCGAGTCGAGGCCGAGATCCCTAGCGATGGTCTCGCCGTCGGCCAGGCGGGCCGGCTGGATCGATACCCGCCCGCTGCCGGTGGCCGTCAGCAGCTCGACGCGGTCCGCGCCGACCTCTACGAGCGCTGCTCTCGCCGCGTCGAGGGCGACCAAGATCGAGGCGGTGTCTCCGGGCCCGGGATCGGGATCGGGTGCTGTGCGGTGGTCGGGAGGTGAGTAGGGCTTGCCCATCACAGGTCTCCTGGGGTCTGGTCGAGGCTCTGGGAACCCGACCGGTGACGGTTTCTCCGGCGCGTCACCAGTCGGGCGATTGACGGAGCGAGGTAGCGAACGAGGCACGGCTGCGCGGCTGCTTCGACGCCAGACGACGGCCAAGCCCAGAGTTCGTAGCTCCGCCGAAGCGGTCATGACAGCAACCGGACAGCCCCGGCGCGCAACTGCGGGCGGGCCGGCGGCACCGTGGGTGGTCATCATTGCTCCCCTCAGTCGCTTCAGTTGCTCCTGGAGCAAGATCATCATGCAGAGCAAGATTGTGGGAGGGGTTCGCTGTCCACATCGGGGAGGCGCGAGATTGCCACCGGCCCGGTGATCCATGGGTTTGGCGGTTTCAGCGAGGCGTTGGGCCGATTGTTGGGCTCTGGTTCCGGAGTCCTGTGGCGGTTATCCTGGTGGCGGATGTCCGGCATGCTCTACGTGCCAAGATGTGCCCAGGCCTAGAGCAAGTTGCGACTGGGTGGAACACCCGATGGAGAGATGAGGGATCGGCGGCATGACGCACGCTGTGGGATACGCGGAGATCGCCGAGCACTTCCGTGGGCAGATCCGGGACGGGGCCATGCGCCCCGGGGACCGCCTGCCGACGATCCGACAGGTCATGCAGGACTGGGGGGTGTCCAACGGGACCGTCGTGCAGGCGTACGCCACTCTCAAGCAGGAGGGTCTGACCAGCGCCAATGCTGGTGCCGGTACGGTCGTCACGGACTACGGGAGCGACAACATCGCCATGCGCGTGCGCACCCATGCCGTCACGGGCACGGCCCTGGCCACGGGGGAGGCCTCCAGGATCGTGGAGGTCGGTATGGTCGGCGCCGAGGAGATGATCGCTTCACGGCTCGACGTCGAGCCCGGGTCTCCCGTCCAGGTGCGGCGTCGCCTCGTCACGCGCGGTGGATCACCGGTTCACCTGTCCTCGTCCTACTACCCGGCCTATGTCGTCGAGGCTGCCCCGGAGCTGGCCGAGCCTGTGTCCACGGGCGGCTCGCGGGAGCTGGCCAGCGAGCGGCTCGGGGTCGCGCAGGACCGCGTGCTGGAGGAGGTGACCTCTCGGCTCGCCACGGAGCCCGAGAGCACAGCCCTCGGCCTCACGGGCTCAGTGATCGTGACCCAGGTGCTCCGAACGGTGTTCCTGACCGACGGCCGCGTCATCGAGGTGGCGCTCAAGGTCTGCAACGGGTCGACTGTCCTGAAGTGGTCAACACCGCTGACCGACCACTGACCCCATACGTCTACCATCGCGTGGTCTGCCTGGCGCTACCCGCGGTGGCTTCTGAGCCTGTTGCTCCCGGCGGCTTGGCTCAGGCGCGAGCCTCCGCGGCGGCGAGCGCATCACGGTATTGCGCCGTCCAGGGTGTCTCACGCTGCTCGCCGGGCAGGAATGCCAGCCCGGAGCGAAGGTTGTCCGCCGCGTCCTGGGCCCTGCCGAGCTCGAGGTGCGCCAGGCCGAGCGGGAACCGCAGCCACGCGCTGGTGAGCCAGTACGCGAACGGGTCTGGTGCCGCGCCGTCGGCAACCGTGGTCAGGTCATCGGCGACCTGGAGCGCGTGCAGAGCACCGGCGTGGTCGCCGAGAAGTGCCAGACCGTGTGCGTGCCGTAGCTCGGCATCGATTCGGTGCAGGATCCCGGCTCCCGGGGTCTGAGCGGCATGCTGGTAATGCCGCACCATCTGTACCGGGCGGCCCTGCTCCCATGCGAGCGACCCGCGGAAACGACGCGATTGGGACGCGAGCCCGCCGGCGCCCAGTTCCTCTGCCTGGTCCGCGGACTGCGCGTACCTCCGGTCGGCTGCTTCGTACTGCCCGCGCTGCGCGCTCAACCACCCGACGAACTGGAGCGACTCCGCCACGACCAGCTGAAGCGCCGGCACGTGCGGTCCGCGAGCCTGGCCGGCCACACGGACCAGCATCTGGTGATGAGCGCTCGCGATCGGCCACAGCACCTCGGCGGGGACTGTGTCGTCCAGGCGGCGGTGCGCGGCAAGGACACCACCCAGCGACGCCACGGCCCCACCATCCAGTGCGCGGGGTACCCGCTCGGCATGAGCGATCCGCTCGGCCTGTTCTGCCTCAAGGTCGCCGAGCATCGGTTCGTCGCGCGGCACCGGGTCGAGTCCGAGGGAAGTCAGCCGCCCGCCAGCCTCCAACACCTGATCGAGGTGGGCGGCGTTCTCGGGTGACGGGTCCCGGCCCCCGTTCTCGTACAGCGACAGCAGCGACTTGGACAGGTGCGAGGCGGCGGACAGGTCACGCAGCGACACCGCACGTGCCTCACGGAGCCTTCGCAGCTCGGCACCGAACCGCGGATCGACGGGCTGCTTCATGCGGCGGCCTCGGCTCGGACCAGGGCGTCGCGGTACTCGGTGGCCCACTCCGCTCCCTGCCAGCCAGCGGGCAACGCCTCCAAGCCTGCGCGCAGGTTCTGCGCCGCGTCGCCGGCGCGGTCCAGACCGAGATACGCCATGCCCATCGGGATCCGCAGCCACGCCGGGGTCAGCCAGTAGGACGCCGGGTCGACCTCGTCCGCACCCGCGCTCGTGGTCATATCGTTGGCCTGACCTAGCAGGTCGAGTGCCTGACGCTTCTCGCCCATGAGACCCAGCCCGTGGATCGTGTTGAGCATCGCATCGACACGGTGCAGACGCGAAGCCCCGGGAACCTCGGCGGCGGTCTGGAACGCTCTGGTGATCCGAGCCGGCACACCGCGCTGGCGTTCGAGGTAGCCGCGAAAACCCCAGGCTTGGCAGGCGAGGTTCGGCACGCTGAGCTGGACAGCCTGGATGGCGGACTCGGTCAGCAACCGCACCGCCTCGGCGTCCTGCCGGGCCTGGGCATGCAACCACCCGGTGAACTGGGTCCACTCAGCGGCCACGACTCGCAGCGCACGTGCGTGCGGTCCACGCGCCTCGGCCGCCAGACGCTGCACCTGAGCCTGCCCAGCCCTGACCGCAGGCAGCAGCAGAACGGGGTCGGCGTCGTCGTCGGCCCGCCGGTGCGCAGCCAGCGCTGCCGCGAGCGCATCGACCGCCCGGGCATCGATCACCCGTGGGGCGCTCATCGCGTGCGCTACCCGGTCCGCTGCTTCACTGGCTTCCTCGGCTGTGGTCGCATGGGGTGTCTCGACCACCATGGCGGCCAGCTGCCCGCCGGCGTCCAGAGCGAGGTCGAGGGTCCGGGCCATCTCGGCCGACGGGCGCCGGCGCCCGGTCTCGTACTCCGATAGCGCCGAAACCGACACGTGCGCGAGCCGGTACAAGCCCTTCAGGGACAGCCCACGGGCATGCCGCAGTGTGCGCATCTGCTCCGGGAACCGCGGGTCCACATACCGTGCCATCAGCCTCACCCCGTCGATGACTGCCTTGCTCATGATCGCTCGATCGTTGAGTGACGTCACGCCCCCGCGCTGGTGTTGCCCTCTCCGAAAGGCGTGCCGGCAGTGCGGGTCTCAGCGGCGATCCACGCCAGGTACCGGTCCGATCCGGCCAGCACCGGTACCGCCAGCACTTCCGGCAAGTCGTACGGGTGGTGCTCCTTTGTGTTGATCAACGCTTCGATCTCGTCGTAGCGGTCCACGGTCGTCTTGCAGGTCACCCGCCACTCCTCGACGGTCTGAACAGCGCCGTCCCACCAGAAACGAGCCGTGACGGGACCCTCGACGTGCACGCTCGCCGCCAGACGCCGAGCAACCAGCAACTCCGCCAGCGCGTCGGCCAAATCGCGCTCCTGGTACATCGTCACGACCTGGCAGAACTCCACATCAGCAGTCATGCACGCGACCCTACGGCTGGAATGGATCTGTCGGTGACGATGAAAGAAGCGAGCAGCGGCGGCCTCAAGTCGCTGCGATTGGGCGGTTCATGCCGCGCCCGGTCGGGTGGCCGGAGCGTGCGTACCAGTCAGGCCTCGGTGGTGCATCAGGCGGCGATGAGTCTGCTGGTGAATCAAGGGCGTGCTCGCTGTCGTGGACGGCCTCACCTCGCGGGAAGCGTGCCTCTGTGGTCGGGCTGTTGCCGCCGCTGAACACCAGGACGGGGAACAGGCCCGCCCGGTAAAGCTCGGCGGAGTAGGCGGCGACTCCGAGGTCGTGACTGCCCAGGCCAATGGCTGCGTCCGTCGGCCGCACGGTGTGGTGCATCTGGTGGTAGTCCCAGATCAGCTCGGTCGCGTGCCACTGTTCGCCGCTGAGGGGCTGCTGATGGTCGGTCACCTTTGTCCGTCTCCCTGGTTCACTGTGCGCGGGCGGGTAGCCCTTGGCTGGCGGTGCAGATGCCCTCGATGCTGCGCAGCTGGTGAGCCAGTCCGTATTCAGCGGCCACGCTCTGGGCGCTGTCGAGGGTCCGCCTAAACGAACTTCCTGGCGAAGAGTGTCCCTTTGGCTGATTCCGCAATTCTCTAAGAGCGTTATTCAGCGGCGTGGGCGCGTCCATGAGGTGGTGAGGCGCTGACCTGCGGCGTTGCGGGTCGGGGTCAAGGTTCGGCAGGTAGCGCAACGGCCCTCGCGTCCGGTTGGATCCAGGTTGTCTACGCCAGGTTCCGAGCCGATCGAAGGGCCGATGCGCTACCAGAGTACTTGCGGGCTGAGCCCTGCCCAGACGACCGAGTTGATCGCCCGCGCATGGGACGTCCACCAGGGCCGCCGCCCCGGCGAGCGGTACGACTTCACGCTGCCGTTCGGCCAGGCGGTCGTGATGATCCTGATCCTGGTGCGGCACAACCTCGCCCAGCAGCTCACCGGCGATCTGTACGGCGTCTCCCAGGCCACGGTCTCAAGGGTCTACCGCTACCTGCTGCCGATCCTGGGGATGGTCACGAGGCCGACGCGGTCGCGTCGGTCGGCTCGAAGGGAGACAGCTACGACAACGCGATGGCCGAGGCACTGAACTCGCTGTTCAAGGCCGAACTCGTCCGTGGCCCCGCCCGGCGCCGGATCGGCCCGTGGCGCGGGATCGACGACCTCGAGCTCGCGATCGCGGAATGGGTCGACTGGTACAACGAGCGGCGGCTCCACGGCGAGCTCGGGCACGTCCCGCCCGCCGAGCACGAGGCCGCCTACTGGACCAGCCGCCCCGAACAGCCCGCCGACCACGAAGCCGCCCACCACGACCGCAACCATTCCACCCACGACACCAGCACGGCATCACACACCCAGACCAACCCGGTCCTGGCGACGGCAGAAACCAACTAAATCACTCTCCATCAAACCCGGGGCTTGACAAGGAGTTGGTGGGCGTTCGGGTGGTGAAGAGGAAGATCACCCGGCCACGTATCGCTGGTGCCGCACGCATGGCGCATGCTCGATTGATGGACGGAGAATCAGTTGAGCGCTGCGCTCCAAGAGTTGGACGAAGCATGGTCGGCGTACCGGTCGATTTTGACGACCTGCCGCTCAAGTCGAAGAACCGTGACTGGGGTCTCGCGGCACGGGCACGGTCCCACGCAGCCGACGAGGTCGTCGTAAATCTGCTCCGCGAGGCCACCTAGCCACGGGCTCAGAGCTTTCAGCGACCGCCGAACAGCAGCAGACCGGGGGTAACCATATGGTATTCATTTCGCTAGTTGTTGGCGCAGTCGTTGGGTTCTGGCTCGGAGGTGCCACGCATCCAATAGTGGGATGGCTGGCGTTCCTGTTCATTGCAGGCGGCGGCTGGTATGGCCTCATCCAGTTCGGGCGCGAAAGAACTCATGCGCGACGCGTCAGGGAGTTTGCCGCGGCCTCAAAAGAGGTCGGGATCTGGCGACCTCTTTCCGCAGCCGATCTCAGGATCATAATGGAGAGTTGGCTGACCGAGCGGAGACTGTCTCGAATATCAGCAAAGAGATTCTTAGAGACTCGGGTGCTTCCGGATCTGCCTGCGCCGGAGTCTGGTGACTATGTCACTGCGATCATTCCGAACGATAATTTCGTACGCTATGCCCGGGTTCTTCGCACAATGCCCGCCTCTTCGCCAACGATTCCCGATCAAGTCGAGATAATCGACCTGAAGACCGGGGAGAGGATCAAATTGCCGCCAGGGCGTGCGATTACCATGTCTCAGGAAACGGCCCGGCTGTTTCTGCGAGGGTTGGGACTTGACGAGAACAGCGAGTGAAGGAACGCCCGGCTATGCAGTCCGGTCGACCAGCCCGCACCTGTGATTAAGTCTGATGCCTAGCGGGCCGCGGTGGGGGTGCGCGCAGGGCGCGCAGCGCCCGGAGCGCGGGGGACCCTGCCGCGGCCCCGCCCGGCGCCGCGGAGCGGCGCCCTTGATCTGATAGAGGTCAATTCGGCAGCAGCCCTCCATCCTTGGAAGGATGACGACCATGGATCACTTCGATGGAGTCTGTACCATGCATCGCGACGTCTGGCAGACTCCGAACATGAGCCGTGACTTCGATAGCACGTTCTATGAACCAATCGTTTGCCCGTCGCATTCGCCCGCACGTCGGGAGGCAAGTGGCAATGGCTAGCTTCGGCGGTGTGGACTTGGGTGCTGGCAGCTTCGGAGTATTCCAACTAGCATCCGATTCGGACCGGGAGTTCATATACCCATCAGAAGACGGCTCCGAGGTTGTGATCCCGGCCAGCAGTAGATACATCGTCGTGCGGAACTGTCGAGGGAGCAGTTTTCAGGCAGTGCACGAAAATGCGCACGCCGCAGCGAACCGCTGCATTGATGTCTACTTTGGTCAAGGTGGGCGCCCGTTAATGCTGGCCCAAAAGGACAGCGCGTACATCGCGGGATGGACATCGGAGCGCGGTCGCACACTCCGGATATTAACGAGGGCACAGACTACCGCCCGGTTCAGCGTATCCGGTGAGGTGCGTGACTCCGAAGGAAACATTGTAGTGCAGACACCAGCGCCACCAAAGGCGTGGCATGAGTGTCTCCGTTACTACCGCGTATCGGAGTCTTCTTCGGACCTTTACGACTCGTTTCGAAACCTATACCTTGCACTGGAGTCCCTACTGAGCGAAGTCGTTCCTCCCGCGAGGCGCGGTAGTGCAAGCCCAGAGTACGGCCGGTTTAACCCACGTAGAATACTGCGAGGCATTCTCGGAGTGCGCAGGAGCTCTTTGGCCACATCAGAGGGTGACAGTGCGTGGCTTAAGCGGGCGCTGCGCACCGTGGACCAGACCGTCGACTTGACTAGATATGCGCCAGTATCCAAGAAGGCAACCTACAATGCCATTCATCGCGAGTTGTACGTGAACCTTCGCACAGCCATTTTTCATGCTAAGTCTGGATGGGCGACCTGGAGACCGCAGGATTGGTCATCGCGTGCAGCGATCGTGTCAGCTCGTCTCCGCTACGCCCTGATGTTCCGCGCGCTATCGGCACACTACTTCGACATTTCATATTCGAGTGGCGGCATGTCTCAGAACTTCTGGGAAGGAGCAATGGCCAAGCTACTCGAAACATGGGGTGTGTTCGTGAGCAGCGACACAACCCCGATCGACGAATCGCTCGAACAACCCCCGTTCGTTTCCGAGGCCGGAGCGCTTCTGACATTGCCAACGGTCGCCGCCGATGATATGCCTTTAGATTGGTGTCGAGGCGTGAAGGGTACTGAGGTAGCAGAGACCGTCCACCAGGCCGTCCGTGAGATTCGCAGAATCGGGACCACACAAGCGGGGATGCCAGCGGTTGTTGAGGACCTGCCCGCGCCGCTCGTCGTCGACGGCCTAGACGAATTTGAAGTGGTCGTGCTTCTCGAGGGCCGCAACTATGGCGCTCCCCGCGAGGACTTCGAGACTTAGAGCGTTGTTCAGCGGCGTGGGCGCGTCCATGAGGTGGTGAGGCGCTGACCTGCGGCGTTGCGGGTCGGGGTCAAGGTTCGGCAGGTAGCGCAACGGCCCTCGCGTCCGGTTGGATCCAGGTTGTCTACGCCAGGTTCCGAGCCGATCGAAGGGCCGATGCGCTACCAGAGTACTTGCGGGCTGAGCCCTGCCCAGACGACCGAGTTGATCGCCCGCGCATGGGACGTCCACCAGGGCCGCCGCCCCGGCGAGCGGTACGACTTCACGCTGCCGTTCGGCCAGGCGGTCGTGATGATCCTGATCCTGGTGCGGCACAACCTCGCCCAGCAGCTCACCGGCGATCTGTACGGCGTCTCCCAGGCCACGGTCTCAAGGGTCTACCGCTACCTGCTGCCGATCCTGGGGATGGTCACGATGATGGACCGCACTCACCTCGCTGACGCGCTCACCTCCGGCGTCGTCCTGGTCGACGGAACACCGATCCCGACCGGCAACCGCACGGCCACGGGGAAGGAGAACTTCAACGGCAAGCACCGCAAGCAGGCCCTGAACGTGCAGGTCGCCGCGTGGCCCGACGGCACGCTGGCGGCTGTTTCCGCACCGGTGCCCGGCCGACGCCACGACTCCGCAGCCCTGCGCCTGGTGGGCTGGGCCGACCAGATCGCGCACGCCCGCCACCAGAACCCGGACCTGGCGGTCGTAGCCGACTCCGCCTACGGCGCCCATACCGAATGGGCCGCCCGCCCCAAGCCGGCGAACGAACCCCGGCCCGCCGAGGACGTCCACTTCAACCGTGCCATCGCCAGCTTCCGCGCCCCCGTCGAGCGGGCGATCGCGCTCCTCAAGCAGTGGCGCATCCTTTCGAACGGCTACCGCGGACGACTGACCGAACTACCAACCATCATCCACGTGATCGCCAACCTGGAGTTCTACCGACTGGCCACGTGAATAACGCTCTAAGCCGAGTAGCTGCTGTAGCGGGCACTCCCGTCAGTCGGTTTCGTCACTGAAAACCGCTTGCGTGGCCGACTTTGCCAATTGTGCCTGTGTGGTCGCCGAAAGGCCGAGCCGGTTCCACGCGAAGATCACGTGTAGAGCGATGATCGTACGTATCCCGCGTGTGAGGTTCCCGCTGTCGCGGAGTAATCGGAGGGTGCGGCCAGTCTCTTCGTAGGTGGAGAGCCAGTCGCAGCCCACAAGATCGGCGCGGGCTTCTCCGAGCAGGAGGTGGCGTACACCGCTGGTGTAGGACGCCCAAGCCTCAGGGCCGGGTGGTTGGGCAGGCAGTTCGGTGCGTTGCTCGGCGACCTTGGCCCAGACGTCGCCTTGTTCGTTGAGCTCCAGTCCGGCAGCGCGCATCAGAGCGGTGAACAGCACCAGGGACCGTTCTTGTCGCTCGCCCGCGTGGTCCTTGAGGTAGGTGAGGAGATTTCGGCTGTCGCCATGGAAGAGAGCATGGGCCGCGTCCATGCCGCCGGCGCCGCCGAAGGCGTGGGTTTCCGGTTCGTAGATGTCGCTGGTCCAGGCGACTCCGCTGGTCAGGAGTGGACGGACGGGGTCGAGGTCGGATGGACTGGCGAGGAGATAGCGAATACGCCATCGCCCTTTGCGGATGAAGAACCAGGCGGTGATGAGTCCGTCGGATTCAGCGGCGGGCAAGACACCGGCCAGGTGCGTAATGGCTTGGTGTTCGCGCTGTTCCCGGTCCGCGCGAGGGTAGTCGATTGTGACCTGTCTCCAGGCGGTCTGATCCATAGCAGATTCCTTCATCAGCAGAGCAGGAGCAATGCGTCCCAAGCGGTTGTGGTTCCGGTGACGGCCAGCTCGGCACCTGCGCGGCCGTCGAGTAGTCCCGCTGGTTCGTTGGCCGTGGCGGTGGTGTGGTGGAGGGTCTGAAGGTGCTCAAGGGAGATCGGTGCGAGTGCGTCGGCGGCGATCCGCCGGCTGGTAGCCAGGAGGCCGGCGGTTCCGTGGCACAGCCCTCTATCGATGAAGCGTCCGGTCTGTGCGGGATCGCTGATGCAGGCGGTGAATGCGGTCTCGACGCGACGTTGTCGGGCGGTGTCGCCGACTGCCCGGGCGGCGAGCTGCAGGGCACGGGCGATACCAGGGGTGCCGTAACACCAGGACGGACGGCCCGGCCCGCGCTGGACGAGGGCGCCGCGTTCGAGGTCGGTGCGGATGAGAGTCTGCGGCCACCAAACCGAGCCGGCGATGGTCTGCTGTTCCCAGATGTCGAGCCAGGACAGGACCCTGCTGATGGCGTCGGTCTGGCCGTCGACATGGAGGCCGTCGAGGTGGGTCAGGGCCAGGAGTGACAGCGGACCGGTGATGCCGTGGGCGAGACCGTGGTTGCTGTGCCCGCCGGCGGGGTCGGGCTGGTCGCGGCTCGGCCCGTTGCGACACCACCAGCCAGGAAGCGACCCCATTGGTTCAGTGAGGCGTACCAGGTAGGTGAGGACGTCATGGAGCAGGTCGAGGTTGCCGATGCGCCGCAGGGCTACACCCAGGCCGGTCAGGCCGCGGATCAGGTCGTACTCGGCGTAGTCGGGACGACGGCGTTGGTCGATCCGCCGATTTGCAGCCTCCAGCTTCCGGCGGGTGACGGCTGCGGTGCCGTCGGCGGCGACCGCGCGGGCGCGAGCTAGCTCTGGCCATGAGCTCGTGGCGAGGACGAAGCCGAAGGCGGGAGAACCGTAGTAGAGGCTCGCGTTGTCGGCGATGGTGACACCGTCGGCGGCAGCTTCCTCCAGCGCCGTGAACGCCGCCATCCGGTCACCGGTCTCCAGGTGCAGCAGGGCGACCCCGGCCGCTCCTTCGGCGAGCGACTGTCCGGTCGTCATGAGGTTCTCCGGGCAGCGTCGGTCAGGGCAAGATCGGTCAGTGCGAGGGATCGGGCCAGGCGCAGGCAGTGTCGTTCTGACTCCAGGTCGACGCCGATCATCCGGGCATGGTGCATGTGCAGCAGGTCGGCCAGGACCCAGTCGACGTCGAGGTCGTCGTGGTCGATCAGTGACCGGTAGGCCGCGATGGCGTCGATGAGGCGCTGGTCGCCGTGGGGCTGGCTGGCTGCGGCGAGCTGGGCGCGTTCCAGACGGGGGCCGCCGTGGTGGGGTGCATGATCCGCGAGCCAGCGGGGACCATCGCCGGTGAAAGCGTGCGCGATAGCGAGCATCCCGGCGGCGGTCGACGCTTGCCGGTCTCCAGGCAGGCGGCGCAGGACGGCGTGGGAGTCCGCAGCGAACACGGCTTCAGCTGCGGCCAGGGCTCGGCCGGTGCCGTACCGGGTCTCAGGTCGATAGGTGTTCAGGGTGTAGTCGACCAGGACGCCGTCGTCGTGGAGCTGTGCGGCGTGCCCGGCAAGGGTGTGAGCGGCTTCGGCGTACGTGACGTCGGCGAGCGGGACTCGGACCCGCAGGTGGTGGGCCGGGTGGGGGTAGCGGATGAACCAGGAGCCGCGGGGCAGCCCGGTGCGGGCGAAGTGGCTGAGGATGGGTTCGGTTGGGCCTTGGAAGCGGGCTTCCAGCCACTGCGCAGTGCCGGGCCGGTGCTGGAGCGTGTTGGCGGGCCTGGTCGGTCGGGCGGCCGGCTGATGCGCTGGTGGTGTGCTGGTGAGGGTGAGGAGAAGTTCGGCCGGCCTGCCGCCGATCCAGCCGGACGGGCCGGGCGCCTCGGTGAGGATCGCGCTCGGATTCCGGTCGAGGTGACTGCGCAGGAGGGCGAGGTGGGCGTTCTGGTCCAGGTCGAGCCGGAGCCTGACGTCGTCGTCGCCGAGCAGCACGTGCCGAGGGATCCGGTGGCGGTCCCGGTGCTGCTGCCAGCCGTCGTGCCACCGGGTCCACGCTGCGCCCCGCGTGGGCAGGGACGTGCTCGCGACGGCCCAGCGGGCAGGGTGCAGGACGGAGCGACCTCTTCGGATCCTGGGCAGGAACGGCAGAGTGCTCGCGTACCCCCACCTGAACGGTGTGCATGGCGCGTTCCAGGCTGTCCAGATCTCGGTGAGGAACCGGACCAGGGGCTGCTGGGCGGCCGCGAGCAGAACAGCGTTGACCAGCAGCGGTTCGATCACCTGACCGGTCGTGCGGGACACCAGCCACAAGCGGCGGGCGTCGCCCGCCACTGCGAGGTCGTCGACCGTGTATGCGGGGTCGGAGTGAAAGTCGCCCACAGGCAGGACGGGCAGGAGCTCCGAGGTGCGGGCAAGGGTCGCCAGGCGGATTTCCAGCGGGGGCGCGGACAGCTGCACGAGCTGCGCGCCGGGCATCACGGTAGGCAGGCCTTCATAGACGGTCTGGAACCGGTCCTGCTCGGCCGGACCAAGCAGGTGCAGGAAGCGCGCTGCGGCGACGCCGGCGTGGCGGGCACCGCTCACCACGGTCAAGGTGAACTTGCCCCGGTCCAGGTCGGTGACGGTATCGGCGGCGAGGGTGAAGCGTAGTTCTGTGTGCGGGATCGGCGGTCGGTCGTCCTGCACGGTGAGCTGCCCAAGCAGGTCGTTGTCCAGGACCACCTCGGCGCAGTCATCCAGCGCGGACTGCTGAGCAAGACTCACGAGCAGGGAGTCGGCGGCCGTGAACGGTAGCGGCGCCGGGCGAGGCGCGCCGCGGTAGCCGTGTGGAAAGCCCAGTACGGCAAGGACGTCGCGTAGCGGTACGGCCGCGCCCGGTCCCCACCGGTCGAGGAACGCCGCATGGTAGGCGTCCCAGCCGGGCAGCCGAGGAGCGATGACGGTGAGCGTGTCGGCGGCTTCTTGTGCTTCGCGGACGACGGCGAGCGGCAGCGTCACGGCACAGTCGATCCGCCGGTCGACCGTGACCCGGTCCCCGGGAGCGGAGATCACGCCGTGGAGTGCGAGATGGGCAGCCGGGTCGACGCTGGTCATCGGCGGCCGAAGGTGCGAGACCAGCACGCCCTCGCGCACCAGGGCCGCCAGCAGCAGCTCGACATCGCCACGGCTTGAGGCGAGCTTCTCGGCGGTCGCGGCGGCCAGGTCCGCGAAGGCGAGCGGCACGCGCGCAGCCTCGACCGCAACCCGTACTGGCTCCGTCAGGTCGATCTCGACGTCCCACATCCGATCGTTCCCGGCGCGGGAACTCGGCAGCACCCATACCTCGCCTCGGACGTATCCGAGGGCGTTCGTGACCACCCAGGCTGCGCGGAGCGCGGCAAGGTCCTGTTCTGCTGCAGCAACGTGCTCCGTGATGTGTCGGTCGTCGGGGCGGGCAGCGTCGTGGTGGTTGTAACCCCAGGCCACTGCCGCGTGGGGGCCGAAGGTGACCGGCGCGATGCCCGCGAAGCGGCCGAAGGGTGTCGCGCGAGTCGTCCACCGCAGCAGGTAACGAAGGACTGTCTCGGTCAGGCGACGGAGCCTGCGGGTCGTGATCGGGTCGTCAGAGAGCGTCGCGACGATGCGCGCGGCCAGGTCGGGGGCTGCCTGGGTGACGGCGGCGGAGAACTCCGGCAGCTCCCACACCTGTGACAGCCAGTCGATCCAGTGGTCGGGCTGGTCGGGCTGGTCGGTGGTCAGGTCCGGCCAGGCCGGCAGAACCAGGTTTGAGGGGTAGGCGGCGGCCCTGATGAGAGCCGCGTCCGCGTTGTGGAACACGTGCCGATCCACGCTCCAAGAGTCGGTGAGATGACGCGGGCCCGGCCTGGGAGAGGCCGGGCCCGATCAGCGGACGGATGTCACTGGTTCCCGCGGTTGGTGCCGACGGCGGTCTTTCCGCCGGTGCAGGCGTCGGATCCGGTGTTGCCCGACCCGCAGTCGTCGTCGGTGTTGGTGGCGTAGGCGCTGGTGCCGGGCCCGGCGTCGACCAGGCGAAGGTTCAGGACAAGGTTCATGGGAGGCTCCGTTCTAGTGGTTGGTGAAGGAAAGGACGAGGCGGCTGTGCCGCTTGCCCAGAATCGCCCCGTCCGGCAGATCGGCGTCCGGGGTCGTTGCGGGAAGAACGTCCAGGGAGGGGGCGGGGCAGCCCGCCTCGACCCAGGCACGCATCTGCCCAACCATGTGTTCGGCCGCGGCTCCGGCATCGGGGCCGTGAGCGTAGGAGCCGAGGTCGAAGTGCTTGTCGGTCCAGCGAAGCTCCGACCGGTAGGCGAACGTACGGCCCGCCAGGGTTGCCGGGGAGCCGTGCTGCCACCCCGGCGCGACAACTCCAGCGGCGATGGCAGCGTCCTGTGCCGACAACAGCACGTTCTGCGCGCCCTGGCGGATCGCCAGCCAGGTGTCCAGGTCCGACAGAACGGTGCGGGGCGGCAAGCTCACCCCGGCCCAGGCCTCCACGCGAGGCTGGTCCAGGATGCCCTGCAGAGAGGCCACATCGACCTGCTCACCTTCGTCCAGCCGCAGATGGACACCTTCGGCGAGATCGATGTAGCGGGTGGCATTCGCTCCGTCTCCTTGCATGGCGACGAACCCGCACAAGCGATGGCTGACACTGGTCAGGCGGTCACCCGAGCGGCGTAGCGCCCAAGACCGGGTGGTGCCGTACATCCGCAGCGGCACGACAAGTACGCCGTCGTCGGTCAGCTGGTCGCGCCAGGCCGGCGGAATGTCCCACGCACCAACCGTGACGATAATCAGGTCGTAGTGGCGGCCCTCTTCGATGGGGTGCTCGGCGTCCGCGCGCACCACCGTGATGTCGTTGTAGCCCGCCGCGCTCAGGCAGGCTGATGCCCGGTCGGTGATCTCGCGGTCGATGTCGACCGTGACGACCGATCCGGAAGGGCCGACGAGCTCGCGCAGGAGCGCGGCGTTGTATCCCCCGGATCCGATCTCCAGGACATCGCGTCCGTCCAGGGATCCGAGCGCATCGGCGCCCTGGCCCAGCATCTCCGCGATCAGATATGGCGCCGACACTGAACTGATGTTCTCGCCCGTCGGGAGCTGCTTGGTGATGATGGTCTTGTTCTCGTACGCCCGCTCCACCGGAAGTCCCGGTGTGAACAGCTCGCGAGGAACGGTCCGCATCGCCGCCTCCACGTCCGGGCGCAGCATTAGCCCTTTCCCCCGGTGATCGGCGGCCAACTGGTCGACCAACGCGTTGCGAAGGTCTTGGCTGCCTACGGTGCTTACGCTCATCCCTGGTATCCCTTCAAGGTGTTGAAGACCGCCACGAATCGGCCGGCCTGTGGATTTCCGCGCGGACGACCTGCTAACAGACGGTCCGGCGTTCGTGCTCCTCCACCGCGCGGCTTTGCTCGACCATCAGGTCTCGAAGTGCGGACGCACCTGGGACCTCTTGGTGCTCCCGGAGCGTGCGCTTGATCGGCTCGTTCCGGTACTTGGCGACGTTTGTGACTGCGTCAGGCGGTTGTGGTCGCTCCTGGCCAGCACGGTATAGCCGATCGCGCGGCCCCAGGAGGCGGGCGCACGATGCTGGACCGTTTCGCGCGAACGACTGGCGCCGAATCGGAATCACTGGCCCCAGCCAGACGAGGCCGGATGTCGCCCTGCTGAGGATCATGCGGCGACGCCTCCGCGTGCGGCGAGTGCGTCGCGTACGTATTTGTGTGCGAGGGCGACCACGGCGTCGGTGGTCAGGTGCGTGGTGTCGATGGTCTGCACGAGTGCGCCCTGGCCGGCGATGTGCTGGGCGGCCTCCTGGTGGTACGCAGCCTCTTCCTGGCTGGAGGCGCGTTGGTCCTGGTATCGGTTGTGCGTCCCGCGTCGGGTCAAGCGCCTTCGAATGACGTCGTCGTCCGCTGTGAGGGCGAGAAGGAGGTCAGGCGCACGGACCGGCTCGTTGAGGGCGCGGAGGTAGACGGGATCCACGCTGTCCAGACGTTGCATGACCAGGCCCGACGCGATGTACCGGTCGGTGATCACAATCGCTCCGGCAGCGAGGCGCGGGTCGATCTCGTGGGCGAGGTGATGATGCCGGTCGGCGGTATAGAGGCAAGCGAGAGTGACGCCGTCCGCGGTGTTCGTCATTGCACGTGCGAGCGAGCCGATAGGCCCGTCTGAGGGTTCAGCCGTCCGGTGCACTGTGTGGCCGTCGTCAGCCAGACGGATGGTGAGCGCCCGGGTAAGCGTGGACTTGCCCACGCCGCTCGGCCCGTCGACCGCGACGAACAATCCCGTGCTGATCGGCGTGCTCATGGCAGGCCATGTGGGGTCGTGGCCGCTTCGTGTCCAGCCACCTCTTGGTTGTGCTCAGGATGATGAGCGGGGCGGTCGGGCACGAGCAGCCGAACGGAGACCTGCATGAGTGCCTCCTTCGTGGACGCAGCTGAATGTCGACGCAAGCCGGATCGGCACACGCGCACGGCCACTGTGCGTCGATTCGCCCCTGCCGGGGAGGGCATTCTGAGCGACCCGATCCGGCATTCTGGAGCTATGCCTCCCGGCGCCTGACGCCGGTCGCTATTCTGAGCGTTGGCCTTCATCTTCATGGGAAGCGCGAGAGGGGGAACTCGTGGCCAACGAGCACTTGCGTCGGCTCAGGGAAGCGATGCCGTCGCCGTCGGGCAGCGGTTTGCCCATGACACGCGCAGAGCTTGCTGCTGCGGTGAACCAGTACATCTGGACAACGACCGGCGAGGAATGCCACCTCGACGTCGACACCCTCGCCCGATACGAGCGCGGGCAGCTCAGATGGCCCCGCGCCATGTATCGCGACGGGCTTCGTGCCGTCCTGGGCGTCGAGTCAGATGCCGACCTCGGGTTCTTCCGGACGCGACGTGGGAAGAGCACCGACCCGACACGCTCGGCGGCATCTGCCCGCGAGGGCACTGCCCCGGAAGGCTTGATCGATCACGTGAATCGACGCCAGTTCCTGCAGACGCTAACCATCGCAGGCATGAGCGCGTCCATGGACGAGTTTGCGCACGAGCTCGACCGGCTCGCACCAGCTCGGGTTGTCACCGAGGCGGACATCGCTCAGCTGAGTTCCGTCGGTGACTTCTTCACGTCCTGGGCGCATGTCCATGGTGGGCACGAGATCGGACGTGCCGTCTCTGTCGAGATGTCCCGCGCTGTCGACCTGCTCAAGACTCCTTGCCCGCCGCGACTCAAGTCCCAGCTGCTAAGGGCTGTCGGGCAGCTCGGTGTAGCTACGGGGTCGCTGCTTTTCGATGCGCATCAGCATCAGCTGTCCGAGCGGATCCTGGCGTTCGCGACCGCATGCGCGGAAGACAGCAAGGACTGGAACCTCCGTGCAAAGGCCTTGTCGTGGCGGGCGCGCCAAGCGGTCTGGATCGGCGACGTCGATGCGGGCATGACCTTCGCACAGCTCGGCCTGGTGCGTGGTGATCGCCTGACCGCGACGGAGCGGGCGATGCTGCACACAGCGGTTGCGCGCGCCCACGGTCGGCTCGGCGACGTGCAGGCAACATTCCGCGCGATCGGGGAAGCCGACGAGGCATTCGCCGGCGCAGATCCCGCAAACGACGTTCCCTGGATGGCGTACTACGACCACGCCCAGCATTCTGGCGACACGGGGCACGCCCTCTACGAGCTCGCCGTCCACGGTATCCACGTCGAGGAGGCCACGCGCCGGTTCGCGACCGCCGTCGCCGAGCACCCCGACACTTACATCCGGTCTCGCGCTTTCTCTGGGTTCAAGCTCGCGGCCCTGACAATGCATACCGGAGACCCGCATCAAGCTGTTCAGTTCGCCGAAGACGCGGTACGCGACGCGGCCGGTGTCCGGTCGCAGCGCGTGCGGCGCACGGCGCTGGAGATCGCCTCGCCCGCGGCGCGCCACCAGAAGCGGGACGACGTCGCCGCGATGCTCGCCACGCTGCAGACCGTCGGCACCGCCGCATGAGCCTGGCAGATCGGATACTCGACGACGCATGCGCGCAGGTCGAGATCCCCTCGGCTGGCGCGGAACTGCTTCGGGACGGTGAGAACCAGATCTACAGGCTGCCCGGCAAGATCGTCGTCCGCATCAACAAGCCGGGCCAGCAGAAGGTCGCGGCCCGCGAGGTCTTCCTCGGCCGCTGGCTCAACGACAACGGCGTGCGCGCCGTCGAGCTCCTCGCCGTAACGCAGCCCGTTGTTGCCTTCGACCACCCGGTGACGTTTTGGCACGAGCTACCGCCACACCGACCGGGAACGCCCCAGCAGGTCGCGCAGGCGCTCAGGCAACTCCACGCTCTTCCCGTCCCGGACCAGCTCGCGCGAGACAAGGTCGCGCCGTTTGTCCGCCTCCACGAACGTGCCACCGGAGCGCAATGGCTGCCCGACGACGACCGCGGCTGGCTGCTCGGTCAGCTCGCGGACCTCAAGACTCGTTGGGCGGAACGACCAGCGGGACTGCCCGAGGCGGTGATCCACGGCGACGCATGGGCCGGCAACGTCGTCGACGTCGATGGGCAGGGCGTCACACTGATGGACCTTGAACGTTGTTCCGTCGGACCTCCGGAGTGGGACCTGACGTCCACCGCCTGCCGACTGACCAGCTTCGGCACGCTCTCGGCGGCAACCTACGCCGAATACTGCGATGCGTACGGATTCGATGTCACCCAATGGGCAGGCTTCGAACTTTTCCGCGACATCCGGGAACTGCGGGTGACGTGCTTCGCCGCCTACGTCGCACAAAGCCGTTCCAACCTTCGCGACGACGCCCAGCTCCGCGTGGACAGCCTGCGCGGCCGGAACGGCCCTCGACCCTGGCGCTGGAAACCTATCGAATGACCCGGGCGCGGGTCGAGTATCGCCTGGTCAGAGCGCCCCTGGTTAGGCTGGACGGGTCCTTGGCGGACCCCGGAGGAGACTGCCGTGTCCAACGAACACTTGCGCCGCAGGCGCGAGGCGACTCCCTCACCGTCGGGCAGTGGTCTGCCCATGACGAGGGCCGAGCTCGCCGCGGCCGTAAACGAGTACATCTGGAGCACGACGGGCGAGCGCCGGTACCTCGACGTCGACATGCTCGCGCGGTACGAGCGCGGCCAGAATCAATGGCCCGGCTCGCACTATCGCGACGGGCTGCGCGCTGTCCTGGGGGTCGAGGACGACGCCGATCTTGGCTTCCATCCCACCCCGCGAGGCCGCGCTTCCCGTCCGACGCCGAGCACAGAAGCCGTGGCCGAACGAGCGGGTGATGGTTCTGGTGAGCTGCTTGAGCGCCTCGTGCAACTTGAGTCGGAGTACGACAACCGCCCCGCCGGACTGTTGTTGATCGACTCAGCGCGACTGCTGTCGGAGGCGATGTCCCAGGAGAGCGGCACCGAGCGTGACCGGCTTGCTGGTGAGGCCCAGGCTGCGATGCTCCTCGGCAAGATCGTCTGGGACGCGTCCACCCGACGCGACAGCGCCGCCCCGCGCCAGTACTTCGGTCAGTCCGCAAGAGCCGCGGCCCGCGCCCGCGACAAGGTTGGCGAGGCCAGCGCCTGGCTGCGGACGTGCTACGTGGCGTTGTACAGCGATAAGGTTCCAGTCGACGGACTGGCCCTCGCCCGGCGCACCGCAGACGTCGCGGCTAGGTCGAGCAAGGTGCTGGCCGGTCTAGGGCTCCTGCATGCGGCAGAGGCACTCGGGATGCTCGGCTCGGCGCGCGAGGCAACTCGAGCGCTGGGCGACGCCGAGAACCTCCTGCAGGCCGCATCTCCCGACGACCCCGCGACGTCCTGGTTCACGCCCGACACGCTCGATCGGATGGCGGGATCGGTCTACGTCTCTCTGGGTGATGGCCGACGTGCAGAGCGCAGGCTCCAGATCGCCTTGGCCCGAGCGCCCGAGCGGTCCAAGACTCGTGCGATCGTTAGCGCCAACCTCTCACTCGCGTTGATCCGGCAGCGTCGACCCGAACAAGCTGCTGTCGTGCTCGGCGAGGCACTCGACGTCGTGGAGACCACCCGTGGTGGTGGCGGGATGACCATCGCATTCCAGGCAGGTCGCGAGCTCGCGCCGTGGCGTGACGTCCACGAAGTCGCCGACATTCGCGAACGGCTCCTGTCGCTGGGAGCCTCATGACCAGCAGCGCCCGACCTGAGGGCACGGACCTGGACCGGGAGAAGAACGCACTGCGCCGGGACGTGTGGGACAGGCTCGAGGCCGCAGGTGTCGTTGAGCCTGGCGTACACGGGCACATACCTGACTTCGTAGGTGCCAATGCTGCTGCGCAGCGTCTGGCGGGACTCGACGCTTGGACCACCGCGGCGGTAGTCAAGGCCGTCCCGGATGCTGCTCAACGTCCTGTCCGTGCTCTCGCACTGCGTGCGGGGAAGCTTGTGTACATGGCTGTGCCGCGACTGGCCGAGGCCCGCCCCTTCCTGCTCCTGGACCCGGCCGTGCTGCCGGAGCCGCCCGCAGCGGCTGCTGACCGACACCAGGCCGCGCGCCTCGGGGAACCGGTCGACATCAACCAGATGCGGGCCATTGATCTCGTGGTGACGGGCAGCGTCGCCGTTGATGAGTCAGGCGGCCGACTGGGCAAAGGAGCCGGTTACGGTGACATCGAGGTCGCACTGCTGACCGAGGCTGGGCTCATAGGCGACCAGACGACGATCGTCACCACCGTCCACGACCTCCAGGTGATGGACACATCAGTTCCTGAGACGAGTCACGACTTCCACGTCGACCTCATCATTACTCCCACCCGCGTCATCACGACCGCGCGGCAGAAACGTCCGTCGGGAATCGAATGGGCTTCCCTTCCTGAGGCAAAAATCCGCGCGATTCCGGTGCTCGCTGCGCACAGGACGACAAGGCCGTGAGCCACGATCAGCAAGCCACCATCGGTGCCCGTCGTGACTTGGAGGGGTCACGGAACGACCACCCAACGTGGCTACCCGAGCACGATCGCCGTGGGCCTGCCGGAGCGAAACCCTCCCACGCTGTGGCCAGAGTCAGTACCCTGAGCGAGCGCTACAGCAACGCGATCGTCCATGCCGGCGGTAGGAGGGAGCCCATGGCGAACGACTACCTGCGCCGTCGACGCGAGGGAACCCCGTCACCATCGGGCAGCGGACTGCCCATGACTCGGGCTGAACTCGCCGAGGCCGTCAACCAGTACATCTGGAAGACCTCTCATGAGGAACGCCACCTGGACGTGGACACCCTCGCACGCTACGAGCGTGGCATATCGCGCTGGCCCAACGCCGTCTACCGCGATGGGCTCCGTGCTGTCCTTGGCGTCGAAACGGACGCCGACTTAGGGTTCCACGCGACCCGGCGTGGGAAGACCGCGATCCCCGACCTCAGTGCTTGGGTCGCTGGCTGGCCCGCACTGCGCGATGCTGGCGATCTGCCAAATCCGGGTACGGGGATGGACGAACTCCACCGGGCAGTGCTGTCGCACACCTCAACCAAGCCGAACCGAACTGACACCACTGACTCATCCGCTGCGGTGCGCCAGCACGTGGCGACCGCATTCGAGGGGTATCAGGCCGGACGCTACGAAAACGCCGCGCACCACGCCTCCGCCGCGTTGATTGCAGTGGGTTCGGAGACCAGGGCAGCCCACGCAACCGACCCGCGCGTGATCGCGCTTGCCTATCAGATCGCGGCGATCGTGCTGAGCAAGGCTCGGCATACCGAACTTTCCCAGCTTGCTGCTGATCGGGGTGTGACCGCCGCCGAGGTAGCGGGCGATGCATGCCTGCGACTGTCCCTTATGCGCACTGCAGCCTTCACGAAGGCTGCCACCGGGAACCACGCCGGAGCGCTTGCCACCATTGCCACAGCTACCGGCGACTTCGAGCATCAGATGGGCAAGACACCGTTGTCCGCGTCGGTCTACGGCACGATGCTCCTGACCGGCGCACTCCTGGCGGCCGGGCAGGGCGACCAAGTTCGCGCCGACGACTACCTTGACGAGGCGCAGCGGGCTGCCCAGGTCACCGGTACCGATCGAAACGACCTGTGGACGGCGTTCGGCCCGTCCAACGTCGCGATCCACCGGACCAACGTGTCGGCCGCTATCGGAGATATGGATACCGCTTTGGCGACCGGCGGAACACTGCGCGTGGACCACCTGCCGATAGAGCGGCGGGTAAGGCTTCATCTCGACGTCGCGCGGGCCAGCCTCGCCGTCGGCGACCGTGAAGACGCGCTCGCGACACTCGTTCGGGCGGAGATGACGGCGTCCTCGCAGGTGCGCCATCATCACATCACGCGCGACGTCGTGACCCAGTTGATCTCAAGCAGCCAGCGCAGCCCCGGTGTCGAGCTCAGTCGTCTCGCCCACCTCGCCGGCGTTCCGCTCACCCCGGCCTGACCCGATCGCGTGTGGAGACGGCCCCGGGGCCGGGGCATGCGGGAGACGGCGTGCGGCGTGGTGATTACGACGCAACCAGGCGCCGCGTGAAGCCTGCCTCTACGAGTCGGTCGTACGCGGCCCGCACCGTCGCGGGCACGTGGACCGGCACCGCGAACCCGGCTTCCGCATACGCCCACAGGCGCTGTGTGTCGCCAACGAGCATGTTCAGTACTCGGTCCGGGTCGGCGATGGACTCGATGTACTCCTCCAGCTCCAGCCATCGCGCCGAGCACACTAGGTCGAGGTCGGGCCAGACCTTGCGGGCAGTGGCCCAGGCGCGACGCTGCTGGTACGGCCTGCTGACGATTGTCGCCGACGACGCCTTCACGTCCTGCGCGGCCAGCAGGTCGCGCGTGAACGTGAAGTTCTCACTGGTGTTGGTCGCCGTCGGTTCGACGATGATTACCTGGCGCGGGACACCGAGTTCCTGAGCCCGTTCAGCAAACTGCACCGCCTCACCCCGAGGGAACCGCTCGACAGTCGTGGGCGCGTTCGCCCCTGTGAACACCAAGAGCGGGAAGCGCCCCTCCCTGAACAGGTCGGCGGCGTGCTCCGCAACACCGATGTCGTGGCCACCCAGACCGATCCCGATATCGGTTGACCGGCCCTCATCGGGCATCTGGTGAAAGTCCCACAAGACCTGGGCGTCCTGGATCACACTGGCGGAAAGCATGGCGACCAGTCTGGCACGCAGCCTGCCGCGAACGGTTCGAGTCGGAGCGATGGCCCGCGACATTCCACTTCTCACCGTGTGGAACGCAGCCGGCCAGCCGTTAGCGGCAATCCCCGGTCTTTCAGATGGCGGGTCACTGCACCAATTCGGCCTATGCCGAGCCCATGATGTCTCGCACAGAATGCCGGACAGCTTCTCTCTGAATGCCCTCCTGTAATGCGGGTGTGGTGGTCGATGGTGGATCCACTACCGATCATCGCGCGATCTGCCCGCTCCAACGGCGTGGCAGGCCGCCGCGCGAGGAGGACCGATGAAGGACACCACGCACAGTGCCATGCACCGCCGCATGATCGCGCTGGATCTCGACGGGACGCTCGTGCCCGACGGCACGGGCGACCTTCCTGATACGACGCGAGAGGTCGTGGCCGACGTCGTCGCGGCAGGACACGACGTGGTCGTGGCGACCGGCCGCTCATTGGTCGGGGCACTGCCCATCGCGACTGCCCTCGGCCTGAACGGCTCCTGGATCGTCGCGTCCAACGGCGCGGTGACAGCGCGTGTCGACCAGTCGTCACCCGGTGGGTACCGGATCGAGACCTGCCAGACGCTCGAAGTCGAGCCCTTGCTCCACCTCGCCCGCCAGGTGTGCCCCACGGTGCGCGTCGCCGTCGAGGAAGTCGGATGGGGCTACCACGTCTCTGACCTGTTCCCGAAGGGTCAGATCAACGGGCGACAGTTCGTGGTGAGCGACGACGAACTGTGCCTCGAACCAGTACCGCGCGTCGTGCTGGCCGCCCCGGACGCTGCCGAGGTCCTCCTGGAACCGGTCCGTTCCCTGGGCGTGATCGCCAACGTCGCAGGCCCGCACTGGCTGGACGTGACACCGCCTGGGACGTCGAAGGCGTCCGCACTGGAGTCCGTCCGAAGGACGCTCGATGTGGCGTCTGAGCGCACAGTCTTCATCGGCGACGGGACGAACGACCTGCCCGCGATGGCATGGGCCGCGCGGTCGTACGCCATGGGACACGCGCCCCGCGCCGTCCAAGCCGCCGCCGACTACGTCACAGGGACGCTGGCCGAGCACGGTGCCGCGCTCGCCCTGCTGGATCTGCTCGCCCAGCCCGTGACCATTGGGGTGTCACCGTGACGGTCATCGCCCCACCGGTGCCGCTGGTCGCCCAGCTCCGTGCCGTCGTCGAACGACTGCACCCGCGTACGTACCCCGTATCAATCCGGGCCACCCTCGACGGTACTGGTTCGCGGCTCACGTCATGCGCGCTGTGGACCGGCGACTTCGACGCCCTGTGGGCACATCGGACCGATCTGCCTGCAGCACTCGGCCATACCATGCTCGACCTCGAACGCTCCCTGCTGGCCGTCGGCTACATCTACGCCCTCACACCCAGCGGCAGAGCGAAATGGCGATACGACCCCGAGCACGGCGGACTCCATTGGCTCGAGATCACAAAGCCCTGGTGAACGCAATCATCCTCGCCACGATCAGCTGAGCGATCCCGGACGACCGCGGTCAAACCCCGAACCTGCCCGCCATTCCTTCGGGACCAGGAGCTCCCCAAAGCTGGCTGGAGTCAGTGACCTCGAGCTGCTGACACCAGCCCCTGTCTCCCGGCCGGTGACGTGCGGAGAAACCGTCACCGGCCGGGTCCCAGCACCTCCCAGGAGAACGCAATGCCGACCCACCATTACCAAGCCGATCACCGCACGACCGGGCCCCGCGAACCCCAGGTACGTGCCAGCCGCCGTCCGATCGGGAACGCCCCGTGATCGCTACCAACCACCGCCCCGGACAGTCGGCCCGAGACGGCTATTTCGGGGGACGTGGAAGCTATGACCCAGCACAATCGCTGGCCGACGGCGAGCTCGCCAGGATGCTGCTCGCCATCGAGCTGGCGATGACGACCTCGCCGGGCTCCTGGGAGGAGGTCACCGACGCACTGCTGACCGCAAAACAGACCACGCCCGACAAGTCCGCGCGTGCAGACCTGTTCTATGGAGCTCCGGCACTCGCGTTCGTCCTGGACGCGACCGGGGTCCAGTACCGCGCCCGGTGGGCTCACGAGCTCGCGGTCCTGGACCGGATTCTCGTCGACCTGGCCGCCGAGAGGTTGGGTGCCGTCACCATCCGCACCGAGGCGGGAGCTCCGACACGCGGCAGTGAGTTCGACCTGATGACCGGTCTGACCGGGCTCGGCATCGTGCTGTTACGTCGTGCCGTGCACCAGCCGGAGCGCCACACCCAGCTCGACGAGGCGGTTACCGAGGCGCTGTCGGGCATCCTGACCTACCTGGTGGACCGTTCGATGGACCGTATCCTCGCCGGTGTGCTGCTCCCGGGGTGGTGGAGCAGCACACCGCCTCGTCCAGGCAACCTGGCCGGGCCTGGACGGCCGAGTGGGCATGTGGACTTCGGGATGGCACATGGTGGCGCGGGCATCCTCGCGTTTCTCGCTGCCAGCCTCCGCGCCGGGTACACCGTGCCGGATCACGACGCAGCGATCCGAAACATCACCGGCTGGTACACGCGGTGGCGGCAGAAGACCCCCGACAAGGTGACCTGGTGGCCACAGCGGCTGAGCCTGGAGGAACTGCGCACCGGGCGCGTACGGCAGCCGACACCGACCGAACCCACATGGGCGCACGGGACGCCAGGCATCGGGCGGGCACTGCAGATGGCCGCGATCGCATTGGGCGACGAGCGAGGACGGCTCGCGGCCGAGGACACCATCGCGTCGTGCCTTACCCAGCGAGAACTCAACCGGATCACCGAGCCTGACCTTTTCGCCGGCGCCGGCGGCACCTACCTGACCGTGCTGCGCGCCGCCGAAGACGCCGAAACACTCATGCCCCTGCACATGACCGGCCATTCGCTTCCACCCAGCAGGGTGGGGGTGGCGGCCGACGCAGTGTCGCGCACCAGCCGGGTCCTGCCCGACCCGCACGACACCGAGTTCTTGTGGGGCAGGTTCGGTTCCACGTTCGTGTTCGAGTCGCTACGCAACCGGGCTTCCCCGGTCTCCGAGGGCGACGGCGTGCTCGGGATCGGGTGGGCCGAATGACCGCCACGATCGCCTACCTCCCCACGATGCTCATGCCGCCCCTGACGCCAGGCCCGACACATTCGATCCCAGACCCCGCACCCGACCCGAGACACGTCGAAGGCTGGCTACCGATCGACGTCGAGTTCTTTGACCAGTCCCGGGCGGTCATCGTCGGGGCCCACGCCGTGGCGCCTGTGCTGGACGCGTTGTGCGAGCGGCACGGTGGCCAGTGGTGGCTCCTGAACCAGCAGCCCGGTTGGCGGGTCTATCTACAGGATGTGCCGGTGACCGAGGTGGCTGTCGCGTTGGACCGGGCGTCTCGATCCGGCAACGCGGGATCCTGGACGGCGAACCTCGTCGCCGCGCAGAAGCAGACCGCGCCGGCCCAGACGTCCGGGGTGGCTGGGCAGGCCAGACGCAGGAGTCAAGTCCTGGGGGATCTGCACTGTTGTGACAGCCGTGGCGTGCTCGACTACTTGCGCGACAGACCCTTGTTGGCCCCACGGCATGTCGCCGGGATCCTGACGCCTGTGTTGTGCCGGGCCGCGGGTCTGGGTGACGCATCAACTGCGGACTTCGTCGACCGGCACTGGTTGCATGCCGCACAGCTGGATGAACCTGCCCGGGCGCGGGCTCAGGGCTTGACCGAGATGCTCGGCTCCTTGCTGCGCACGCCCGCTACCCGGTTGTTGGAGCTGGACTCGTATGGGGCCCGGTGGGCGGCCGGGGTCACCCATGCCGGAGAACGCATGGGGAAGGTCGGACACGCAGGCTTCGTCTCGACCCGTGGCGAGCCGACCCCTGAGGTCGTGCAACACGACCTGCGGTCCGCCGTCGCGGCGCAATGGAACCGGCTGGGCCTGTCACCGACTGAGCAGGTCGTCCTTGCTGTCGCAATCCGCAACGTGCTGTGGACCAGGAGGAAGAAACAATGACGATCACCTCGACCGGCAGCCGGACGGCGACGCCCACCACCTCGGTGTCCACGGCTACCGCCGGCTCCACGGACGCGGAGCAGTTCGCACTGATTGCGGCTCTGTTCCCGCTGGTCGCCCGGCCCCGGCCGGGCTGTCCGTCACTGGGCCAGCGCATCGACGACATCGCTGAGGCAGGGCGGGCCGCGTCGACCGCAGATGACACGGCCGGGGTACTGACAGCCGCGACCCGTGCCCTGAACCGGGCGGTGCTGATCGCCGCGGACTGCGGTGAGCCCGGGTTGGCCCGTGGGTTGTGCCGTCGTCACATCGACGCCTACGCCGGCCAGCCCCGGGCGCTGACCACGATCGAGGCCACCCGGATGCTCGGTCCAGCGATCAATCTCGCCCGCCTGCGTGCCGGGCGGGGTCCCGACGGTGTCGTGACTGGCCTGGGCTTGCTGATGCGGGCCGCACGTGACCAGGTGCCCTACACGATCGAGGGGGCGACACTGCCGCTGGGCAACGTCCACGGGAGCGTCGCCGAGCGACGCACGATGGTGAACCTGGTCCGCTCCCACCTCGTGGTCGCCGGTACGACTGGCCTGGCAACCGCAGGCCGATGGAGTGACGCGGTTGACGTCGCTCGTGCGTACGGCGGGATCGGCCGTCGCCTGCTGGAAGGCCGGCAGACCCTGATCCTGGACCGGGTCACGGCCGGCGACCTGCCCACCGCGCGCGGACTGATCGACCAGACGGTCCCGCAGGACGCCTGGGAACGCGCGGTGATCGCGTGCCTGACCGCCCTGTGCGCCGCGCCGCAGCTCCGGCACGAGGCGATGATGGTGATGTTCGACCAGTACCGCACAAGCGTGCACGGCACTGTGCCGGGCGACGGGGACGAGCACTTCCGTGCCCGGCACGGTCTGGCAGTGGCCACGATCGCCGCCAGCGGTGCGCCGGGCGCGGACCTGGCGGTGCGGCGAGCTGGGGAGGACGTCGCGGCGCAGGTCGTGGCGCAGGCAACCGAGTCCCTGGACGGGTACATCGCTCGGGACGTGCTGCGCCACCGGGTCACCTCCCGGGTGGCGACCTACCAGCAGCACACCGCCTTGGCGCGGATCGTGGAACGCTCGGGCCTTGTCGGGGGCACCCTGATCGGCAAGACCCGCCAGCGGCTGACCACCGCCGTCGAGCAAGCACTCGCCGCCGTGAGGCAAGCCATATGAGCGCGACCAGAACCCGCGTCGACCAGGTCGCCGATACCCTGGCCCAGATCGCGGACCTGTGCCGGGTCGAGACCGTGGACGTGAGTGCGCGACATGGGGTGCTCTGGGTCGAGACGAACACGATGACGCTAGGCAGCACCACCGTGGTTGCAGTCAGCGTGCTCGCAGCGCTGGTCACGACCCGCACGCCTGCGGACGGTGCGTTTCTCGCGGCCGTGCTGGACCTGCCAGCAGCCACACCATTGCTGGATGCGCTCGGCTCAGATGCGGATCAGCAGGGCATCTGGTGGTGCGGGTGGCTGGCCGGCGACAGCCCGCACACGCCATTTTCGATCACGATCGTCTGTGACGCCCGGTCGTGAACCACGTGGTGGGCGGTGCCGTGGGTGGCGAGGGCTGGGCCAGGAGCGGGCGCAATGACCTGCTCCGACGTCGGCGTGAAGCGATGCCGTCGCCGTCCGGTCACGAGCCCGGGATGACGCAGGCCGAGCTCGCGACCGCGGTGAACGCCTACGTGCGGGCCACCACGGGCAGGGCCGCGCTGCTGAGCGCCGATGCGATCAGGCGGTACGAGCGGGGCATCGTCCGCTGGCCCAGCGAGGTCTACCGTGGGGCGCTGCGCAGGGTGCTCGAGGCCGACACCGACGATGAGCTCGGCTTCGCCCCGACCCCCCGCGGCGCGTCTGAGGCGACGTCGGACATCGAGCCGGAACACCGGCCAGCGCCCGACGACGGGGACGGACGAGGGATGTCAGTGGTCACCGTGCCGGACTTGATCCGGCAGGCCCGCGACCTTGCCACGCCCGCGACCGTGACCGGAGCCGACCTGGCCAGCCTGCGGGCCCAGGCCGACCACCTCAACGCCTGGGGCTACGCGCACGGCGGCGGCGCCCTCCGCACCACGATCGCCGCCCAGGCCGCGCACGCCGTCGGTCTGCTGCGCACCGACTGCCCACCCCGGCTGCGGGACGACAAATTCGCCGCCGTCGGACAACTCGGTGTGGCCGCGGGTGCGCTGCTGTTCGATGCACACCGGCACACCCTGGCCCGACGGATGCTCGACTTGGCCACGAACTGCGCCGTCGAGTGCGACGACTGGCACCTGCGCGCCAAGGCCCTGTCTTGGCGCGCGCGGCAGGCCGTCTGGGTGGGCCAGGCCGAACAAGGGCGGACCTATGCCGAGCTGGGGCTGGTACGCGCCGACCGGCTGACCGCGACCGAGCAGGCGATGCTGCACACCGCCCTGGCCCGGGCTCACGCCGCCGCCGGCGACGTGCAGGCCACGCTGCGCGCGGTCGGCGCCGCTGACGAAGCATTCAGCAATGCCGACCCCGCAAGCGACCCGCCGTGGATGGCCCACTACGACGAGGCCCAGCACCTGGGCGACACCGGGCACGCGCTGTTCGACCTCGCGGCACGTGGTGACCACGTCGCCGACGCGACCCGACGCCTGGCCCAGGCCGTCGCCGAACACACCGACCAGTACGTCCGCTCGCGCGCGTTCTCCGGATACAAGCTGGCGACCCTGACCCTGACCGCCGGCGACGTCGACCACGCGACCAAGATCGCCCAGCAGGCCGTTGTCGATGCCACCGAAGTCGCGTCCCTGCGGCTGCGACGGACCGCCGCCGAGTTGATCACGGCTGCCAGGGAACACCCCGGGAACGGGACCGACGTGCTTCTGGAGATGCTCACCAAGGACGGAACGCCAGGGTGAGCTGACGGCGCATCCACCGGACGAGTCCGGAGAGGGAGAGCCGGCGCGCCATCCGTGCCCAGAATGACGGCGCGTAGAGGTAGACCGGTAACCGGGCGTGGCCGTTGGTGATGAACCCGCGGTTGGCGCCCAGGTCGGCCACGTCGACGGCCAGCCGGATGCCAGGGAAGCGAGCGAAGAAGTCGCGCAAAGTGACGAGGGCTTCTTCGATCGCCAGCGTCGCGCCGACGCAGTGGTGCGGGCCCCAACCGAACGCGAGGTGCTCCATGTCCTGGCGGGTCGGGTCGAAGACGCCTGGTTCGGCGTGGGTTAGCGGGTCGCGCCCGGCGGCGCCGACGAACATCAAGACCGCGTCGCCCTCGCGGATCAGGACGGTGCCGTCCTGGTTCTCTCCACCGTCGACGCCGTCCTTGTCGTTCACGCGGATGCGCAGGTCGGTGCGCGCGTAGCGCAGTGGTGCGCATGCCACCGGCGACTCGTAGCGCAGGGCCTCCTCGACGACAGCTGCCCAGGTGATCCGGTCGGCCTGGACGGCGCCGAGCCAATGCGGGTGGGTCAGCAGCAATGTGATCGCCTGGTCGATGAGGTTGACCGTGGTCTCGAACCCGGCGGTGATCACCAGTCGGATCGTGCCCAGCACCTCCCGATCGGTCAGCCCCGCGGCCGGCTCAACGTTCTTCTTCCGCTTGCTCCTCTTGCCGTTCTTGGCACCCGAGTCGTCGCCTGGTGTAGCGGGCGGATGCAGGTCGGCCAGTAGGTCGGTGGTCAGGTCGTCACCGGGGTGGGTCTTCTTGAACTCGACGAGCTCCTGGAGGACCTGCCCGAGCTCGACCTGGTTGGCCTGGGCGAGCTCGGAGCTGATGGTGGTGTCGAAGATCCGGTCCACGCAGGTGCGAAACTGCGGACGCAGGTTGTCGGGGATCCCAAGCAGCGCGCTGATGACTTCGATCGGGACGGGGAAGGCCAGCTCCTGGCGCAGGTCGACCATCCGGCCGCGGCGTCCGGCCTCCTCGAGGCGGGCGAGCACCTGGGCGGTGATCTGTTCGATCTGGGGTCGCAGAGCCTTGATGCGGCGGCTGGTGAACGCGGCCACCATCGGACGCCGCAACCGCTTGTGGTCGTCCCCGCCGGCGTGGAACGCGTTCTCTGGCTTCTTCGCATGCCCGCCAACCCAGGGGAGCATCGACCAGTTCTCCGGGACGTTGCCGTCCTGGTAGTCCTTCCAGTATTTCTTGTCCTTGGACACGTCGGTGCCGCTCATCAGGTCACGCATGATCACCGGGTCGGTGATGCCCCAGGCCGGCATACCTTCGGGCAGCAGGATCGGCACGACCTTGCCCCGCTCGCGCAGGTCCTGCATCAAGCTCTGGAGATCGCTGCCGGTCGGGTCGACGGCGTAGGGGTCGGGCTGCGTCACGCTGGGGTACGGGTGCACGAGGAACCTCCATCACAAAGTGGAGCCCGCGGCGGGCTACCGGGACACGTTCGGGTCGAGCGGTTGGGGCCTGCGGTGACAGGGTGGTGATCGCCAAGGCGAGGTGGTGGCGGGTCAGGTGTCAGTGACCGGCCACCATGACGACGCGCGCTCCGGTGCGGCGTCCAGGGGGACGGCGGAGGGCCACTGGGTCCCCATCGGTCGCGCTACCTGGCCCGGTGGCCGAAGCAAGGGGCCCTGGTAGCTCGTCTTCGGCAGTTCGGTACCACGCTGGGTAACTCGTTTGAACTGCACGGGAAGTTCGAGTGGCTGCCGCACCCAGGGGCTGGGTGCCCACTGGATGGCGTCGGCGGGGATGGTCAGTGTCAGGTCGAGTTCCTGCTGGATCACCTGGACGGCGGTGCGGGTGATCAGGAGGGCTTGCCGTGGGGCGGGGCACGCGTGCGGCCCGGTTCCCCAGGAAATGTGCGACTTGTTCCCGATCTCGTCCCACGGGTCGCCGGTGTGGACACGCGGGTCGTGGTTGGCTGCGGAGATCGCGAACACGATGGCGTCGCCCTTACGGATCAGAATGTCGCCGAGCCGGACGTCTTCCATGGCGTATCGGGGCGCGCAGGAGTTCGCCACGTGGGTGTCGCGCCACAGGACCTCTTGCATGACGTCTTCCAGCCCGATCCGGCCACCGGTCCAGCGGGCTCGGAGCCGGGCATCGGACAGCTCCACGTGCAGGATTCGTGCGATCCACGCGCCCAGGAACATGCTCGCGGCATGCAGTGGGACCGCGACGGAGTCCACGACTTCCTTGTCGGACTTGAAGTTCGGATGACCGACCATGGCCGCGATCAGGTCCGTCCCAGGCCGACCGGAGGCCTTGGCCTGCTGCACCTGGTTCATCAGAATTGCCCCGATCCGCTCCCTGGCCTCCCGGGCGCCGGGTCGGTGGGTACTGATCAGCGCCGAGTCCCGCATGAGCTGCTTCGCCGGCTCGTCGGGGACCCCGAGCATCGCGGCGGTGGACAAGAACCCGACCTGGCTGGCATAGCCGCGCACCAGGTCAGCCGTACCTGAGGGGCCGAGGGCGTCGATCGCGCGCAGGGACACCCGTTCGGTGAACCGCAGGATGTCCTTCTGCGGCAATGCTGCCAGCGCAGCGTCCAATGGCTCGCGCAGTCGGCGGCGGGTCTCGCCGTCATGGTGGTAGGACCCAGCGCGTGGCTTGTCCGGCGAGAACGTCTTGACGGGCGCATCGGGGGCGAGCAGGTTCTCGTAGTTCCATCGCCAGTTACGCGGGTCGCGGGAGTACAACCGCTCGTTACGCATCATGTCCATGCACTCGGTGTGCCCCATCACCAGCCACGCCGGCGCGCCCGGTTCGATCTCGACCGGCGCCACCACGCCCCACCGCTTGAGCAGCGCGCCGTACACGGCCTGAGGGTCAGCGGCCGACGTCGTGGCCGTCAACGGCGTCAGGTCGGCAACGTTCACCAGCTCGATCGGGGCGTCCCGAGCCATCATCTGCACGGTCATGCGCACATGCCAGCAGCACCGCCACCGGAGCAGGAAGAGGACACCTACGGCAGTCCGCTCCGACGTCCTCCACCAGCAGCCTGACTACCACGATCACCAGCCCAAACGAGCGGATAAGGGCTCCAGAATGCCGGTCACCGGACAGATTAGATATGCCCTCTGCCAGCCCTCCGCCCGCCCCACGCAAGGGGCGCGGCCTCTCCAGAATGCCGGAACTTTCCTCTCAGAATGCCCTCCACCCCAGATCGGTACCCAGTGAAGAGTGTTTGGTGCGCGTCGCCAGTCGGCGGCCCGCTTCCGAGCCACGCGTTCGACTCTGGAGGCACTTGTGCCCGTCACCGTTCCGCTGCTCACCCCCGACCAGATCGCCCAGCTACCCGAAGCGGCGCGCAGTGTTGTGGACTACAGAAAGTCCGGGTTGTCGCTCAACCACATTCAGGGCTGCCCGCTGGACTGCGCCTACTGCATCCGCCACACCTACGGCGTGTGGGAGATGACCCAGCCGCGGGCACTGATGCCCGACGATGAAGCCGTGCGACAGCTGGTCGAGCACCCCTACTTCCAGGCACACCACACGCCGGTGCAGATCTTCAACCGCGCCACCGATCCGTTCTTGCCTCGCGTCAAGGGTCACCTGTTCAACGTCCTGGAAGACCTCGACGCACGCGGCCTGACCAACCACGTCCTGGTCATCACCCGGTATCGGGTCGACCCGGAGGACTGCGACCGTCTCAACCAGCTGAAGAACATCCGGGTCACGATCCTGGTCACCTACTCGGGGATCGCCGACAAGCGGATCGAGCCGGTCAAGAGCGAGATCGCCGAGAAGTCCCTCAAGACTCTTTACGCCCACGCGGACCGGTACCGCGTCATCCTGTATTGGCGGCCGTTGGTGCCCGGTCTGAATGACACGCCCGAGCACATGACCAAGGCCGTCGAGCTGTCACACCACGCGCACGGCACGGTGTTCACGGGCCTGTTCTACCGCGATGAGATCGCCGACTACTACAAGGCCAACAAGATCCCGGAACCCTACGAGGACACCGCACGCCGCAAGATCGTTCCCGAGACTCTGGAGCGTCGGGTCCTGGAGGCGTTCGCCGACGGCGCGGGCGGGCCGTTGTTCCGCAAGACCAGCTGCTCGGTCTCGTTCGCGCACGAGGTGCCGGACTACAACGGGCACTACGGCGTCCGGGAGCTGTGCGACATCTGTCCGGTCAAGCAGCTGGCGCTGTGCGCGCAGCACCACCAGGTCCCGACCGAAGACGCGGTGCGTGACCTCGCGCGCCGGCTACCGGGCAGGGAGGATGTCGAGATCGTGGACATCACCGAACGTGCCGTGCTGGTAGCCGGGCTGGACGAGTCGCCCCGGTACTTCCTCCAGCACGGACTCGGGTTCCAGTTTCACGACACGCGCCACCCGCACAAGCTCCGCCTGCACGGGCGCGCCGACATCGGGTGGGTTCCGAGCGAGGAGACACCTACATGAGCATGGTTTGGGATGAGGCCGACTACGTCGTCGTCGACGTCGAAGGCAACGGCGCCCGGCCACCCGAGCTCGTCGAGGTGGCCGTGGTGCCGGTCCGGCGCGGGAAGATCGAGAAAGCCAGGACGTGGCTTCTTCGGCCGCCGACGCCGATCTCTTGGCAGGCGCGCAAGATCCATGGCATCAGCAATGACGATGTCGCTGATGCGCCCGCGGTCGAAGAGGCTGCCCAGGAGATCCGGGCAGCGCTGGGGAACGCGATTCCTGTGGGGCATGGGGTGCACGTCGACGTCGATGTCCTGCGTCGATCGCTGCCCGGCTGGGAGCCACCGCTCGCGCTCGACACGTTGAAGCTGGCACGGCGCGCCTTCGATCTGCCCTCCTACGGTTTGAGCGCCCTGGTCGAGCACCGCCAACTCGCCGACGGTCTACCTCCTGGGATGCGGGCACACCGGGCCGACTACGACGCCACCGTCACCGCGCGGCTCTTCGTCCAGCTCGCCACCCGCACGCCAGGTGTGACCCTGGAGGCGCTGCGGCAGGCGGGCGCGATGAGATCCTCGTCCAAGCAGGCTTCTGCGGTGGCCGCCGACGCGACGCTGTTCGACCTATGACGGCCCTGATCTCGCGCCGTGACGGTCTGCTGATCGCCGTCGACGGCCCGTCCGGCGTCGGCAAGTCGACTCTGTGCACCAACCTGAGCGCACTCCTGCGCGCTGCGGGCCTCGACGTCCACCAGACCACGCAGCCCTCCACCGGACCGATCGGCACCCTGGCACGCGAGCTGACCCAGACGGTCGCCGGCCACGCCCTGGCATGCCTGTATGCCGCCGACCGTTACCACCAGGCCACAACCGAGATCGCGCCCCGCCTGGCGGCAGGCCAGACGGTGGTGACCGACCGGTACACGGCCTCCGGCATGGCCATGCAACGCCACGACGACGTCGACGTCACCTTCCTGGACACCATCAACACGCCGGTCCTCGAGGCGGATCTAACGATCCTGCTGACCGGCGCGCCCAACGTCGTCCGGGCACGCCTGACCCAGCGCGGGGCGCACAACCGCTACCAAGACCGGCCCGACGCGACCGCCAACGAATTGAGCTACTTCCTCGAGGCCGCCGACCGGCTCGCCCGGATCAACGTCCGGATCGAGCAGATCGACACCACCGACCTGGACGCGGCCACCGTTGCCGAGCGGGCGGCAGCGCTCGTGCTGGAAGCTCCGGGCGACCTGAAGGAGGCCTCATGACCAGCAGCACCGCACCCGCAACCACCGATCTGGGCGGAATATTCAGCATCGGCGGGGACCTCCCGGTCCGCCGCATCGGATACGGCGCCATGCAGATCACCGGCGCGGGCCATTGGTTCCACCCCGCCGACATGGACGAGGCCAAAGCGGTTCTGCGCGAGGCAGTCGACCTGGGGGTCAACCACATCGACACAGCCGACGCCTACGGGCCCGAGACCAGCGAACGCCTGATCCGCAAGGCCCTGCACCCCTACCCGGAGGACCTGGTCATCGCCACCAAGGGCGGCATGACCCGGCAGGGCCCGAACCGGTGGGCGCCTGTAGGTCGCCGGGAGTACCTGCGCCAATGCGTCGAGATGAGCTTGCGACGCCTCGCCCTGGACCGGATCGACCTGTACTACCTGCATCGCATCGATCCCCTCGTGCCATTGGCGGACCAGCTCGGCGAGCTCGCGGCTCTTCGTGAGGAGGGCAAGATTCGGCACATCGGGATCTCCAAGGCCACGCTCACCCAGGTCGAAGCCGCGCGAGCGATCACCCCCATCGCCGCTGTGCAGAACAAGTTCAACCAGCTCGAAGGAGACCGCGCCGTCCTGGAGTACTGCACCGAACAAGGCCTGGCGTTCGTGCCCTACGCACCGCTCAGCGCCGGAACACTCGCTCGCGCCGGCGGCGCGCCTGAAGCCATCGAATGGCTCCTGAACCAGTCGCCAGCGGTCCTACCGATTCCCGGGACGACATCGATCGACCACCTCCGCGCCAACCTCGCCGCAGCAACCCGGAAGAAGGCCTGAATGACACAGCCCGACCTCGCCCAAACAGAACTCGACGGCGCACCCGCGCCGGTCGCGCCAAGCGCCGAGGTACTGCGTGAGCTGATGGTCAAGGAACTCATCGTGGAGGGCGTGCTCGATGATCCTGCGATCCAATCAGCGTTCCGTGCTGTACCGCGTGACGTGTTCGCTCCGCCAGGTATTCCGACCGAGCTGCCGTACGCAGTCCACGACGCGCTCCGGACCCGCTTCTCGGCCGACGGCAGGGCGCTGTCGTCCTTGTCGGCGCCGTACATGCTTCACCGCACTGCGGCCGGGGCGTGTTCGTGGCGGGTGGCTGCCTCCCTCTTCGCGCTTACGGGGCTGGCGGGACGACCGGCAGCGTCGGCGGTTGCCACCGCCAGGTGGGGTTGCCGTCCGGCGCGAGGCCCTTGCGCCACAGCCCGGCGGGCACGAGCCGGACCAGCGCCGATATCGCGCTCTGCCCGGCACGGGAGGCGGTCCGGGCGCCGTCCGCCCGGGCACCTCGTGCGGTGGCCTGGTCACGCGGGCGGCGCTCCGCGTCGTAGCGCGCCAGCGCCACATCGAGCGCCGGCTCGGTGGCGAGCGCGTGGGCGAGCACCACGGCGTCCTCGAGGGTGTGCCCGGCGCCCTGCCCGCGGTCCGGGCTCATGGCGTGCGCGGCGTCACCGAGCAGCACCGCCCGCCCCCGTACATAGGTGGACAGGGGCGGGAGCTCACGGATGTCGGTGCGGATCACCGCCCGGTCCGGGGTGGCGCGGATCAGGTCGGGCACGGGGTCGTGCCAGTCCCCGACCCGGTCCAGCGCGGCGGCCTTCTCATCGTCGTACCGCACGCCCGCCGCGCCCGACGTCGTCAGCAGCGCCCAGTACGCGCGGCCGCGCGAGACCGGGTGGACCAGGAACAGGTCGCCCTTGCCCATGGTGACGCTGCCGGACAGGTCGCCGGGCACGCCCGCGACCTCGGCGACGCCGAGCCACGCCGTCCGCCACAGGTAGCGGGGCGGCTCGGCGTCCGGCCAGAGACGCGTCCGGACGGTGCTGTGGATGCCGTCAGCGCCGACCACCAGGTCCGCGCGGTACTCCGTGCCCCCGGCGACGACGGTCACGCCTTCGCCGTCCTCCCGCACGTCCGTCACCTCCGCGTTCGTGTGGACCCAGCCGGCGGGCACGGCGTCGAGCAGCACCCGGTGCAGGTCAGCGCGGTGGAACGCGAGCAGCGGCGTCGGGTCGCCGGGCTGGGCGCGCCGCAGGTAGCGGCCGTCGGCCCGGCGGAGGTTGCTCGCCGAATACGTCGGTACGCCGACGGCGCGGGCCTCGGCCTCGACGCCGAGCCCGGCCAGAGCGCGCAGGGCGTTGGGCGCCTGCGACATGCCGGCGCCCACCTCGCCGAGCTCGGGCGCGTGCACTCCATGCTCGTGCGCGACGGGGTCGAGATCCTGACGGGCCACCGGGCGGTCGCGGTCCACGGACTGGCTACGGAGGTGAGTTCGGGAGCGTTTGGAGCCGAGTTCGGGGAGCGGTCGGTTCTGGTGGATGTTCGTGGAGCCGAGTTTGGGGAGCGGGCGCGCGCGAGGGCGTGGTCGGGTGCACGATGAGACGGCGGGGGCCTCGGGCGACGGACGGATCGATCGATGGCCTCGCAGTCGCGGGCGCAGTTGTTCGCGGATCTGAGACGTGAGTACCAGGCTGGGACTCTCCTGGTGCTTGTGGCACCTTACCTAGGAGGTCTTCTCATGACCCGGTTCGACAAGGTTCGGCGGTATCGGACCGCGGCAGGGCTGGTGCTCCTGGTGGCGCTGGCCGGGTGCGGTGGTGACCCGCCAAGCACCCATACCGGCACGCCGTCCGCACCGAGCGCTTCCGACTCGGCCTCGCCAACTCCCCAGGACAGCGCCTCGCCGTCTCCTGGCGATGCGGCCTCGATGTCAAACCCGGCCGACCTCAGCGGCGACTGGACGCAGGTCGCGGCTGCCGGGCTGGGCCAGGAGTCCGATGGCACGGGGAATGGCCAGTACATCGCGCTGCTGGCCCAGACGGTGAACTTCACTGAATCCGGCGGCACCACCAGCGAGACTGCGGTAGGGCCGCTGAGTTGCCCCGGCTTGACCGAGACTCTCGCCAAGGACACCGTGATCGCGACCTTCCACGAGGCCGGGGCGGGAACCTATGAAGGCGAGGCGGCCATCTGGGACGTCACCCACTCATCCTGCTCCTTCGACCACTGGACTGGCATCTCGGTCACCAACGACGACGGTGGCCTGCAATTCACCGATGGCGGGCCTTCGCTGACCATGACGAGCACTGACCCCTTAGCGGTGCCGATCCGCATCGTGTTCCACCGGTACGTCGGTGGACCACCGACGCCGTAGCGGCCGACCCTTCGGCTCTCGGGCCAGCCCGCGGGCAGAATGCCGCCCCTCGGGCCGCCCGACTCCTCACATGACCGCGCAGCATGACTGCGTCGTCAGCGAGAGCCGGGCTTGCACCACGCCGGACTTCGCGAGCTCCGCCTCGATGACGGCACGTCGACGGGTCGCGTCCAGCGGCCGGACAATGTTCTGGTCCCGTGGCCGGGACCTGCGCTCGTCCCGCGACCCTCCGTAGCCAACGGACAGCCGGGCGAAGCCGGCGAGCTCGTCGTCGACGACGGCTCGATCGTAGGGCCGCTGCCTCGACGCCCTGCTCGTCGCGGTGGGACGCCGCCCTGGGACTGCCGGCCTCGGGCTGGACGCGGCCGGCGTCGCGGTCGGCCCACGGAGGTTCGTGACCGTCGATGCCCAGCTGCGCACGTCCAGCACCCGGATCTGGGCCGCAGGGGACGTCGCGCCGCATCCCCAGTTCACGCACGTGGCCGGTGTGCAGGGCAGCCTCGCAGCGGGCAACGCCGTCCTCGGCGTCCGCAGACGCGTCAACGTCTCGGCGGTCCAGCCGGGTGACGTTCACCGATCCAGAGGTCGGCTGTCGGCGCGCCGACCTGGTCGCCGGACGGCGGCGAGCCACCACGAACGGCCACCCGCGAGCACGTCGACGTCGACCGGGCACAAGCCGAGGGCTGCACGGACGGGTTCTCCCGGCTGGCCCTGGGCTCGAGAGGGCGGGTGCTGGGCGGGACCATCGTGGGTCCTCGGGCCGGGGAGTCGCTCGCCGAGGTGACGCTCGCGGTGCGGAAGGGCCTGACCGCGACCGACCTCGCCGGCACCACCCACCCCTACCCGACCTACGGCGACCGGAGTGTGGAACGCGGCCATCGCCGTCGTCCAGGGGCGGCTGTCCGCGCCGGCGACTCATCGGCTCCTGACCAGGCTCGTCGCGGTGCGGTGAGCGTGGGGCGCGCGCTCGGTCAGGCGCTGAGCTCGGCTACCGACCGGTGGCCCTTGGGGAAGAGCGAGCCCACGAGGACCCGGTCGAGGCCGGGCAGTCTCATGGCGCGGAATCCCCACCGCCGCATCAGGAGTGTGGTCGTCCTGGTCGGCAGGAACCACTCGGTGACGCGGTCCCGGGCTGCCTGTTGGACCGCTGTCGCGACCGGGCGCCAGCGCCGCTCGTAGTCCGCCAGCCCTTCGGGCACCGAGGAGTTGGCCTGGAGCCGCTCGGCCAGCACGTAGGCGCCCGCGACGCCGAGGGACGCGCCCTGGCCGGCGACGAGCGAGACCGCGTACGCGGCGTCGCCGACGAGCGCCACCCGCCCGTCGGTCCAGCGCGGCATGTGGATCTGCGCGACCTGGTCGTAGTAGACCTCGTCGGACGGCGGGCACTGCGCCAGCGCGCGCTCTGCCAGGTCGCCCATGCCGGCGAAGGTCCGGCGTAGGGCTTCCTGTGAGTCCTCGGGCAGCGGGTCGTCGGTGCGAGACACGAGGAAGGTCGCAACACGGCCGTCGTCGAGCCCGTAGAAGCCCATCTGGCGGTTGAGTGTCTCGGTGAGCACGAACTTGCCGCGAACCTTCTCGAACGCTTCCGGATCGGTGAACACGAACGCACCCGTGTGCATGCCGAGGCTACGGAGAAAGCCGCGTTCGGGACCGAAGACCAGGGAGCGCACGCCGGAGTGCACGCCGTCGGCTCCCACGATCAGGTCCGCGTCGAGCGTGGTGCCGTCGGACAGCGCGACCCGGCTGCCGGTGATCCGGTCCACGGTGGTGCCGTAGCGCACGTCGACCGCGCCCGCGACCGACTCGCGGAACAGCCGCTCCAACTCGGGACGCATGATGCTGACGATCGCGCCGTCGACGGCCTTGGCGAAGAGTGCGTAGTCGACGCTCACGGTCTTGCGGCCGTGGTCGTCGATGTAGCAGAACTCGTCGACCGGGCTGGCGAGCTCGCGCAGCCTCGGCTGCAGGCCCATCGCGGTGACGGCCTCGAAGCCGGGACCGAAGAAGTCGATCATGTATCCCTGGGTCCGCGGCCCCGCAGCACGGTCGACGACTTGGACTTCCCATCCGTGGTGGTGCAGGCGGTTGGCCAGCGCCAGGCCGGCGATGCCGGCGCCGCTGATCACGGCTCTCATGGTTGCGCTCCGTTCGGTTCGATGGCTTCGATGGGTTCGCTGCTGGTGAGCGTCCGCAGGAGGGGAGCGATCCGGGCGGCTGACAGTTCGGGGTCAAGGCCCTTGTGCAGCACGAACCCGTCGAACAAGGCCGCGATCAGGCTCGCGGCCGCGTCAGCGGAGGGGTGACCGGCGTCGGCCAGTGACGTCGCGAGGGCAGTGCGGAAGCCCTTCACGATCTCGCTCAAGCCCTCGAGCAGCTCGGCGTCGCGGGTGGCGGCGAGGTAGCCCTCGATGAAGAGCAGGGACGCGGGGTCGGAGCCGTTGTAGCGGTCGAGCTCCGACAGGAGCGCCTCGACGCCGTCGGCCGGGCTCGCGGCCTCCGTGAGGAGACCGGCGGTTTCGTCGAGCATGCCGCTCATCGCTTCCAGCGTGGCCTGGCGCAGCAGCGCCTGGAGCGACTCGAAGTGATAGTGCACCAGTCCGTAACGCACACCGGCCCGCTCAGCCAGGACCCGGGTGCTCACACCGCTCCAGCCGACCTCGCCGATGAGCTCCCTGGCCGCCTCCAGCAGCCGGGCACGCACGTCCCGACCACGTTCGACATTGGTCCGACCCGCCATCTCGCCCCTTGGTCAATCGTCTTGTACGACTGACCAAACATAGCTGTTACGTGAGTCGATGTATAGGTCGTGCTCGACGAGCAGCGCGCTTTCGTTCTGGATCGAAGAAGCCGACCTCGAAGGCCAGAACCACACCACTAGGAGCGGCGCGCCAGGTGCGCACGCTCAGCCGGTCGATGGCCCCGGCCGAGCGCGCGCCCGTAGCTACGGCTGGCCAATGCGCTCCCCGTCGACGTAGACCTCCAGGTCGGCGCTCTCCTCGGGCCAGAAGGCGACCAGGCCGGCCAGCCGCGTCGACTCTGGCAGCGGGGAGGCACTGCAGGGAATCGGCGGGCTCGTCGGCCAGCCCCCGACGCCGCGGCAGGCCATCGCCCGGGGCGGCTCTCGCCTCCCGAGCTCGTGGACCGCTACCCGATCGCCGACACCGGGATCCGCGACGTGCTCGTGCACTACCTCGTGGAACGCTCGACGGTCCTGGACTACAGCAGCCTGAACAGCCAGGCCCAGCTCCTGGCCGACTTGTTCTGGTGCGACCTGGAAACGCCACCACCCCGGGATCAACTGTCTACGGCTGTCCGACCAGGCCGTCCAGGGATGGAAGGAACGCCTGCGGACGCGTCGTTGTCGCGTCGCGCGACGTCGAACCGGATGCTGGGCCTGTCGTTGAGCGCGACGGCGTTGATCTTCCAGGCGGTCTTGGTGCGCTTGTAGCGGCGCCCGTCGACGGTGATCTGTCCCCGTCGGCCCCGACGAAGAGGGCCGCCGCCGTTGGCCGTGGCCCTCTTCGTATACCCAGAAGTCCAGGATGCCTACAGGTCGGCCGGGCAGTCGCCGTGGTCTTGTTGCGCGCCGTAGGACGCCAGGTCGCCGAAGCTCTGGAAGCCGAACTCCTGGAGCACTTCCGGACTCGTCGCAAGGAACGCGACGACGTCGTGTCCCCAGGCGGTCCCGGCAGAGTCGTGCTCGCTCGCGATGGACTGCGCGACGCAGCTCGGTGCTGCCGCTGCGGGGGCTGCGGTAGCCAGGACTCCCGCCAGCGCAACGGCACCGGACAGCAGGACGAGTCGAGTCGTGGAACGGATCATCATGATGTTTTACCTCCTCTGTCACGCGGGCGCTGCGGTCGGGAGCGCGCCGATCTGGGACATGATCGTGAAGAGGTCGCAGTACTGCGTGATCTCGACGATCTTGCCGTCGCGGACCCGCATCAGGTCCCATTCGGCGAACTTGACGCGGCGGCCGCTGGCGGGGACGCCGGCGAAGTCGGCCTGATGTGTGGCGGTGTAGGACAGCCACACGCTGACCAGGTCGTCCTCCTGCACCAGATAGCGCAGCTCAGGCGTGAGATCAGGGAAGGGAACCAGGAAGCTGGCGAGCGAGGCCTTCAGCTCCGCCAGGTCTGATCCGGCGCCTGCGTGGCCCTTGAGGTCGGGTGCGACGACCTCGTCGAGGTCCTCGGGTCTTCCAGCGATCTCGTAGAAGCGTCGTACGACGTCCTTCTCGGCGGTTTCCATGTTTCCTCCTCGGTTCTTCCGGCTGGTTTGAGTCCAGCGTGCGCCCCGGAAGTACACCGAGCATCGGGAGGATTCCCTATCTGCTTACCCATCGAGCGGGGTCCGCCGGTCCCGGGGCGGTCAGGATGACGTTCGTCCGCCGTCGGCGGGCAGGTTGAGCAGGGCGAACGCCACCGCTTCGGTGCGGCTGCGTACTCCTAGCTTGGTGAGGATGCTGCTCACGTGGTGGCCTGCCGTCTTGGTGCTGATGAACAGGCGTTGGCCGATCTCGGCGTTGGACATCCCCTCGGCCACCAACCCGAGCACTTCTTTCTCCCGGTTGCTGAGCAGCCCGGCGGTGCGGGGGCCGGTTCTGCCCTTCGCTCCGAGCTCGCGGAGGAATGCCGCGGCCCGGTCGGCCTCGGCCGTCGCTCCCATCCGGTCCAGGGCGTGCAGGGCGCTGCGTGCTTCGGTGATCGCGAGGCCACGGTCGCGCCCTGCGAGCGAACGAGCCAGGTCGAGGCGTGCCCGACAGGCCGGCAACGGCGCCCCGGCCCCCGCGAACTCCTGTGCCGCCGAGCGGAGCCGGTTCGTCGCATCTGCACGGCCCGCGGCGAGAGCGACCTTTCCGGCGGCGTGGTCGCGCTGTGCCCGGTGCAGAGCGGTGCCCGTCACATCGGCCAGCTCCGCGACGCTGCGTGCGGACGCCTCGGCCAACGGCAGGTCGCCGGCGGACAGCGCCGCGTCGACGAGCTTGACGTGGAGCCGAAGCGTGAGGACCGGCGTGTTCACCAGCGCGTGGATCGCGCGGGCGAGCCGGTCGGCTGCTCGCTGCGGACGGTCAAGGGCAAGGTCGAGGTCCGCCGCCGAGGCTGCGCACTCGACGTCATCCTCGAAGTCGGCCAGCAGCACTTCTGCTTCATGGAGTCGCCCTTGCAGGACGCGGAGCTCCGCCAGGTCGGCGACCGGGTGCAGGCAGCGAGGCCGAAGACCGGTCGCGGCGAGCTGAGTCACAGCCTGACTGAGCTGCTCCTCCGCGGCGTCCAGCCTGCCCGTCACCAGGTACACGCCGCCGCAACAGCCGGTGCAGAACGCCGAGATCAGATCGGTGGCCCGCGTGGTCCCGAACGGGAGCAGGGGGCCCAACGTGTAGGACGCGCGGAAGTCGACCAGAAACGTGGCCCACGGCTCCACCACTCCTGGATCTCCCAGCAGACCGCCGACCTCAAGAAGGGTGCACAGCGCCTCACCGACATACTGCACGTCATGGCCCTCGCCGGACGTCGCCGCGACCATGGCCTCCCGCAGATCTGACAACCCCTCGCCGACCGCTCCCGCGCTGACGGTGCACGCACCCCGGCGCATCAGCGCGACGATCTCGAGGTCAACATCACCCTGATCGCGGGCAACCACCACGGCGCGGTCCGCCAGCCTCGCGGATGGCGCATCCAGGGGGCCTGCCTCCGACTGCGCCAGCAGCAGCCAGCCGGCGAGGCTACGCGGATCGTCGAGGCCGCTGACCAGCGACCGGGCCCGGGACAACCACCCGTCACCCATCTCCTTGGACCGGTAGAGGTTGTGGTGCTCGCGGGCGAGCCAGATCGCCATCGCAGCTGCCTCGGCGTCGCGACCATCGTGGCGGAACCGGGCGAACGCGCGTCCCCGCAGGTCCAGGGCGCCGGCCGGATCGTTCAACCACCACAGCGCGCGTCCCAGGCCGTCGAGTGCATCCGCAGTCTCCTTGGCCCGCCACGCCAGGTCGAACGCGTCCCGCGCGGCGGCCCAGTCGCCCCGGTCCAGGGCAGCTGTGCCCGCCGTCAACAGGTCGCGCTCCTCCATGCTCTCGATCATGACACCGAGCGAGTGCCCGAGGACCGGTGAGGATCATCCCGGCCCCGACGGATCACGCCGACCACGAAGGAGGGCGACGCCGACAGCGATCAGCACGATGCCCGTCCGGAGCCAGCCGGGGAGCTTGGCGTCCTGGTCCGGCCGCGACTCCGGCAGCGACTCGCTCGGGTGCTGAGGCCACGGCGCGAACCCCCGCTGTGCCAGCTCCTCCTCGGGGACGATGGGTCCGAGGGGGTGACGGCGGTCGCGTACGGGCCGTCGTCGTGCTGCTCGATCGCAAACGAGACACGTTCGCCCCGGTCGAGGGCTTGGCAGCCGCGCATATGGATCTCGACCTGGTGGACACGGACGTGAGGGCCACCGCCGTCCGGGACGGTCACGCCCACTCGGTCTCGGTGTCGCGCGTCGAGACGGTCCCCTCGGCCATCACGTGCACCCCGCGCTGCGAAGTCGCCTGGCCCAAGGACGGTAGCGGGGTGGCCGCGTCGCGACAAAGGAGCCGGGTTGCAATCGGCGGACTCTCACGCCAAGAAGTACTTCGCTCAGCGGGCAGGGGGCACCACCGGGAGCTTGGGTGGTTCCCAGCGCCAGGTGGGGTTGCCGTCCGGTGCGATGCCTTTGCGCCACAAGGCGGCGGGCACGAGCCGGACCATCGCCGCTAGGACGCGCTGTCCGGCACGGGAGGCGGTCCGGGCGCCGTCGATCCGGGCCCCGCGCGCGGTGGCCTGGTCGCGCGGGCGCCGCTCGGCGTCGTACCGGCCGAGCGCGGCGTCCACGGTGGGCTCGGTGGCGAGCGCGTGGGCGAGGACCACCGCGTCCTCGAGGGTGTGGCCGGCGCCCTGCCCGCGGTCGGGGCTCATCGCGTGGGCGGCGTCGCCGAGCAGCGCCACCCGGCCCCGCACGTAGGTGGACAGCGGCGGGAGCTCGTGGATGTCGGTGCGGATCACCGCCTGGTCGGGCGTCGCGCGGATCAATCCGGGCACCGGCTCGTGCCAGTCGCCGGCCAGGGCCAGCGCGGTGCGCTTCTCATCGTCGTACCGGACGCCGGCCGTTCGCTCCGAGGTGAGCAGCGCCCAGTACGCCCGCCCGCGGGACACTGGATGGATCAGGAACAGGTCGCCCTTGCCCATGGTGACGCTGCCGGTCAGGTCGCCGGTCACGCCTGTGACGTCGGCGACGCCGAGCCACGCCGTGCGCCCCAGGTAACGGGGCGAAGCCGCATCGGGCCAGAGGCGGGTCCGGACGGCGCTGCGGATCCCGTCGGCGCCGACCACCAGATCCGCCTGGTATTCCGTGCCCCCGGCCGTGACCGTCACCTGATCACCGTCCTGCCGAACGTCCGTGACTGCCGCGTCCGTGTGCAGCCAGTCGCCGGGGACGGCGTCGAGCAGCACCCGGTGCAGGTCGGCGCGGTGCAAGCCAAGCAGCGGCGTCGTGTCGCCGGGCCGGGCGCGCTGCAGGTAGCGACCGTCGGGCCGGCGCAGGTTGCTCGTCGAGTAGGTGGGCACGCCGACGGCGCGGGCCTCGGCCTCGACGCCGAGCTCGGCCAGGGCGCGCAGCGCGTTGGGCGCCTGCGACATGCCGGCGCCCACCTCGCCGAGCCCCGGCGCGCGTTCGAGGACCGTGGCGCGCCAGCCGATCCGGTGGAGCGCCAGGGCGGTGGCCAGCCCGCCGATGCCGCCGCCGACGACAATCGCGTGTCCGGTCATCGCTTCTTCTCCTCGTGGTCGTCCTGGTGCGCGGGTTCGGCAGGCGCGGTGGTGAGCGGCGGTGCCGCCGCGAACGCCGCGGCCATCCACTCGAAGGTCCGGTGGGCCTGCCGCACCCGGCCGTCGTTCCCCGGGCCGGCCAGGGCGATCCCGTCCCTGCTGAGGTCGAGGAAGGACGCCATGCCCTCGATCTGGCGGCGCACCACGATGGTCCAGGCGTCGTCGGCCATCCGGTAGTAGGTGGTGCGGTTGCCCGGCCGGGTCCGCGAGCTCAGGAAGCCCATGGTCGTCAGCAGGCGCAGGTTCGACGTGAGGGAGGCGCGGCTGGCCCCGATCGCGTCGCTGATCTGCCCGGCCGACTGCTCCGGCGGGTCGCACACCATCAGCCAGCCCAGCACACGCCCCGCGATCGGCGGGACGCCGTCACGGGCCAGGTACATCGAGACCCGCTCGACCCATTCGAGGACGGGGTCCTGGGGGTCCATGCCACCTCCAATGTCAGCTGTTTCACTATCAACTGAAATTGGATCGAGGTCAAGCTGCACGATGACGGCGCGACCGAACGGGCGTCGAGTCCTCTCCCTGATGGAGTCCACCCCGGCGCTCGTGAACTACGCGTCCCGGAGGTGGCTACCCCACGAGGAAGTCTCCGCGGCGGCGATCGCCGAGGAGCTCGGGCAGCCGGAGCCGGGCGATGGGCAACATGCTGCCAGTCGTCACACGGCCGGCGTCTGACGGCGATGGGCGGGTCACGGCGATTGCCGGGTCACCTTGACGTCGAACACGACGCCCTCGTCGGTGAACGTCCCGTTACCGTCCGACCCGGCGCCCGCGTCGACGGACCTGCCGCGCTCACCCGCACCGGGTGCGCCACCGCCGTCGGACAGCTTCTGGTCGGGCTCGCCCGACCGGGCACGGATGCCGGCGACCACCGCACACACCAGCGCCGCCCCGAGTACGGCAAGCCGGAATGCGATCGGGAGTTGCCCTCGCCGGTCGAGGACGAGATCGACGCCGAGCAGGAGGAGCCCCGCGAACCCGATAAGCGCCGCCCCGGTCAGCCGCGGCGCGCGACCGCAGAGGCACACGAGCCCCGCCGTGAGGATCGTGAGGAAGACGGGGAGGCGATCGGCGACGACCAAGACCGCGATGAGTGGGTCCCACGGCAGATCCTGGATGCGAGTGTCGAACAACAGGCCCAGGGCAGGGCTCAGCACGACCGGCAGGAGCGCGATCCACGGGCGGCGCACGGCGCGCGAGGCATCCCACCACGCCAAGGCCAGGCCGACTACAGCAAGCCCGAGCACTGCTGGCCCCGACCGGAAGGAGGCCGGGTCCGCCGGACCCCCTCCCGCCATCCCTGCGAGCATGAGCAGACCCGCGACGTGCAGCACGGTCACGCCGCTTGCCACCAGAAGGAAGGTGCGCGAACCGCGCGCCACCGCTGCGGCCACTACCACCAGGGTGGGCAGCACCGACGCCGGAGCGATGTAGGCCACCATCGCCCAGCTGTCGTAGTACCCCGGGTGGACGACGATCATCTGCCCGTCGAGCGGCCCGGCCCGGACGAACAGCCCGGACAGCACGAACAGCCCAGACAGCACGAGCAGCAGCACGGCGGCCAGGGAGAAGGCGTCGATGCGGCTGGGCGAGGTCGCGGTCATACCCCACACCCTCGCAGAGCCGATGCCACTGCGGGTATGAAAGAGGCGCGAGTCCCGCCCGGGAAGCACAACCTCTTTGACGTGACCGGGATGAACACCGCGGCGAGACCTTCATCGACTTCCACTCGTCCTGGATGGTGCGCCGGCAACGACGACACCGTCTGCTCCCACGACCCCAGCCCTGCGTAGCCCGTGGGCGATGGCATGACGACAGCACCGTACTGCGGCGGCCACATGAACCGCGTGCCTGGCGATCACGGCGCGATGGGTTTCGTGGGACGAGTGCCATGGAGTCGTAGCCGCGCTGGTCCCGGCGCCGCACGGGGTGGCCCGGACCGTGCGGTCGCTACTGCCCGCGGGTCTCTCGGACTACCGTGAGCCTGGGCATCACGGGGCCGACCGGGACCGGTCTCGGCGCGTGACGTGAACGTGACGGACGACGGCGACGGGAGCGAGATGCGGTTCAGCAGTCCGGTCGGGCGGGAGCGGGGACGGGGCGTTGCCCTGCAGCGGCGGCCGGGTCAGCTCGTGATCGTCGGCTTCGTCGGTGCCATAGCGGTCGGCACGCTGCTCCTGCTGCTCCCGATTTCGGCGTCGGGCGAGCCGGCCTCGTTCATGGAGGCCGTGTTCACCGCGACGTCGGCGGTCTGCGTGACGGGGCTGATCGTCACGGACACGCCGGTGTTCTGGTCCGGGTTCGGCGAGGCCGTGATCCTGGTGCTCATCCAGATCGGAGGCCTCGGCGTCATGACCGTCGCGTCGCTGCTAGGCGTCCTGGTCACGCGGCGCCTGGACCTCAGTTCCCGGCTGGTCGCGGCGGCGTCCACCCGCACGGTGGGCCTCGGCGACGTGCGTCGCACGCTGGTCCGCGTGGTCGTGATCGCGTTCGTCGTGGAGGCCGCTGCGGCGCTGGTGCTGACCGTGCGTTTCGCCGTTGCTTACGACGAGCCGCTGGGCAGGGCGCTGTGGGACGGCGTGTTCCACGCCGTGTCCGGCTACAACAACGCGGGCTTCGCTCTTTTCTCCACGTCGCTGATGGACTTCGTGGCCGACCCGTGGATCTGCCTACCGATCGCTGTGACCACGATCGTCGGCGGGCTGGGTCTGCCCGTGATCCTGGAGTTGCTGCGCGAACACCGCCGGCCGGCGCGCTGGAGCGTCCACACGAAGATCACGCTGCTCATGACCGGCCTGCTGCTGGTGGGTGGTGCGGGGTTCTTCCTGGTCACGGAGTGGGACAACGCCGCGACCATGGGCACCCTGGACACCGGCGGCCGGATCCTGGCGTCGTTCACCCAGTCGGCCAATGCCCGCACGGCCGGGTTCAACTCGGTGAACACCGGTGAGATGCACACCGAGACCTGGCTGGGCACGATCATCCTGATGTTCATCGGCGGCGGGTCGGCAGGGACCGCGGGCGGTATCAAGGTGACGACGTTCGCTGTGCTCGCCGTGGTGATCTGGTCCGAGCTGCGTGGCGACCCGGACGCCAGTGTCTTCGACCGGCGCATCTCGTTGGCCACGCAACGCCAGGCCCTCACAGTGGCCCTGCTGGCGGTGGCGATAGTAGTTCTGCCGTCCCTGTGGATGACGGCGCTCTCGCCGTTCGGAGTGGACCAGATCCTGTTCGAGGTGACCTCCGCTTTCACCACCACCGGGCTGTCCACGGGGATCACGGCACAACTAGCCTGGTATCACCAGGCGGTGCTGTGCGTCCTGATGTTTATCGGGCGGCTGGGGCCGATCACGCTCGGCACCGCTCTGGTGCTCCGCGCTCACGGGCGCCTGTACCGGCGCCCGGAGAGCGCGCCGATCATCGGCTGAACCCATCCTCTGGTTCAGTCGTTTCCCCTGGTCTAGTCGTCCAGGAAGTGTCTGACCGCGTCGGTGACCAGGTCATGCCCCGGTCCGATCCAGAACAGGTGCGTGGGCGAGGGCGGCTCGACGAGCCGGGAGTTCTCGAGGTGGGCCCGAAAGTCTTCGGCGTGCGCGTAGTCGACACCGCCGTCGTGCGGCGAAGCGGTGATGAGTGCGGGGCTGCTGACACGCGCCAGTGCTGCCCGGCGCTGACCGGCGTCCTTCGCGCGGGCCTGGCGCAGGTCGTTGACGAAACCCGAGCCCGAACCCATGCCGTTGAAAACCCGCCGGGCCTGGTCCTTCTCAGCGGCCGATAGGTCGTCCCACCACTGGCCGGGCGAGAGTGTGGAGAGCCGGACAAGCATCGCCCGCAGACCACGGTCCGAGCGGACGAGCCACCGGACCAGCCACCACACCGCGGGTTCGAGTGCCGGCGAGAACGCAACGGGCCCGAGGAGCGCCTCGACCCGGGAGTCGGGGTAAGGAAGGGTGGAGGGCGCGCTGCTGTGCAGCACGAGTCGTTCGACGCCGATCGACCTGTGCCCGGCCACGTGGACCGCCTGGAGGCCGCCGAACGAGACGCCGACCGCCGCCGCGGGGGCGAGCACGCCGAGCTGCTCGCACACCTCGCGGACGACGTCGGCGAACGCGGCGGCATCCATCGAGCCGACCTGGGTCCGCCCGTAACCAGGGCGGGAGAACGAGACCACCTCATGCCCCAGCGCGGTGTAGACGCCCTGCCCGCAGTCGGTCCAGGAGCGGCAGTGCCCGCCCGGGAAGAACAGGACCGCCGGCCGGTCCCCGTCGGTCCGCGTGATCTCGACGGGGCCTGCAGTGGTAACCACCAGCCGTGTGGTCGATATCGGGTTGGTCGACATCGGGTTGGTCGTCACCGGGCGGTCCTGTCCTCGGCGGTTGTCATGCTGGTGATCTGCTCCAGGACCCGCACGCCAGCGCCGAGACCTTCCTCGGCCCGGATCGCGGTGCCCACTTCGGCGGCGCGGGCGGCGTATGAGTCGGTACCGACAAGGTCGCCGAGCCGGTCGGTCAGGCCTGCGGCTAGGTGTCTGGCGGGGAGCGGTGCTGGTCCTGCGCCGATCGCGTGAACCCGGGCGCCCCAGAAGGGCTGGTCGCCGAGGAACGGTACGACCAGCGTGGGCTTGCCGGCCCGCAGACCGGCCGCGGTCGACCCGGCTCCGCCGTGGTGCACGACCGCGGCGACCCGCTCGAACAGCCAGTCGTGCGGTGCGCCCTCGATGAACAGGACGTCGTCGGTCCCGGACCGGCCGGGTGTGATGCCGCCCCATCCGGTCGCGACGATCCCGCGCAGGCCACGGGTCTTCAGGGCGGCCAGGATGGCGTCGCGGCGCTGGTCGGCGCCCTTGCCGAAGCCCATGGAGCCGAACCCGACATAGACCGGGGGCTCACCCGCTGCCAGGAAGTCCGTCAGCATGGTGGGCGGCTGCCAGTCACTGTTGTCCAGGAACCAGTACCCGGTCACGTGAGCCGATGACGGGTAGTCGCCGGGGACGGGCACGACGTGCCGGCTGTACGGGTACAGGATGTGGACCGGGCTGCCGTCCGGGTTCCGGAGCGGGTCGGAGAGGCGCCTGAGACGACCTAGTCCGAGCCGGCGTCGGAAGTCGTTGATCATGCCGCCGTACATGGCCCCGCCCATCCGGTTCAGCACGTACGACGCGCGGTTGCCCCACCCGCCGAACGAGGCGCCGCCGAAGAACGGCATCGGGTGCTCGCGCGTCGGCGTGTAGAAGGGCAGCGGGAGGGACAGTACCCCGGGCACGCCGAGCGCTTCGGCGATGTGCGCACCCGCCAGGGTCTTGGGGTGGTGCACGACGACGTCGGGGCGTGCTGCCTGCGCGGCGGCCCAGCACTCGGCGTTCAGCTCCCGCATCGCGGAATTCATGATCCCCAGGGTGCGCAACGCGTCCCGGGGGCCGCTCAGCTCGGGCATGACGTCCTGGAGAAGGCGCAGCATCGTCGAGCCGGCGGGGTGGTGCATGACAGGAACAGGACCGTCGCGTGGCACCAGGTCGGCGAACCCCTCGGGGACGGCGAGGGTGACGTCGTGGCCCGATCGCGAGAGCGTACCGGCCAGGGCGGCATACGGCTGGATGTCTCCGCGGGTGCCGAACGACATGATCAAGGCGTGCATGGCAGGTTCCTCTGGACGAACCACGTGGGCCGCCCGGGGACGGGGCGGCGTCGCCGCCGACCAGGCTTCCCGGCACACCTGCCGGTGACCCTACACCCGCGGAGGAAGCTTTTCACTGGTCTCGAGCCCCGGTGCGGATCGCGCGGGTGAGACGTCTGCGCTGCCCGTGGCCGCCTCTACCGGCGCCCCGAGAGTGGCCACGATCATCGGCTGAGCCGACGGAGCAGCGCGGTCGGGCACGTGCGCGAGATCCAGTCCTTTCCGCCCACAAATGTTAGCGACTAACATTTAGCCGTGCCCACACCCCGCACCCTCCGCACCCGGGCCCGCATCCTCGACGCCGCGCTCGACCTCTTCGATCGCCAGGGCTACGACGCCACCACGGTGAACCAGATAGCCGACGCCGCGGGCATCACGCCCATGACGTTCTTCCGGCACTTCCCTACCAAGGACGCCGTGCTGGTCACCGACCCGTACGACCCCCTCATCGCCGAGGCCGTCGGCGCCCAGCCCGCGGGCCTCCCGCCCCTGGAGCGCACCCGCCTCGGCCTGCTCGCCGCGCTCGGCGACATCACGCCCACCGAGGACGCGACGGCGAGACGCCGCGTGGCGCTCGTCGCCCGGTCCTCGTCGCTGCGCGCCGCCGTATCGTGCGGCACCGAGGCCACCCAGGAGGCGATAGTCGACCGGCTCGTGGCCGACGGCGTCGACCCGCTGGACGCCGCCATCGCCGTCTCCGCCTGCCTGGCCGCCACCACCACAGCCCTCCTGGCCTGGAGCTCCGCGCCCGACGACGTCACGCTCGCCCAGCTCGTCCGCCGCGCCCTCGCGCAGCTCGCCTTGGCAGGAGCCACACCATGACCACGCCGACCCTCGTGCTCGACGACGTGTCCCACACCTTCGGCAGCCGGGTCGCCCTCGACCACCTCACGCTCACGGTCCGACCGGGCCGGGTCACGGCCTTGATCGGCCTCAACGGCGCAGGCAAGACGACGGCTCTGCGCGCGCTCTCCGGCCGCCTGCGTCCCACGCGGGGCATGGCCCGGGTCCTCGGGCACGACCCGGCCGACCTGCCTGCCGACGTCGCGGCCCGGTTCGGTTCGGCTGTCGAGGCCGCCTTGGTGTATCCCGAGCTGACCGTCACCGAGAACCTCTGGTGTGCCGCCCGGCTCCACGGCATGCCCAGGCGAGCCGCCGCGCCAGAGGCTGGCGCCGCCGTCGGACACATGGGGCTCGACCCATGGCGGCACGCACGGGCCCGAACCCTCTCAATGGGCAACCGTCAGCGCCTGGGGATCGCCTGCGCGACCCTCCATCGGCCGACCGCGCTGATCCTCGACGAGCCGACCAGCGCGCTGGACCCGCAGGGTGTCGTCCTGGTTCGCGAGCTGGTCCGCGGCCTGGCCGACGCCGGCGCCGCGGTCCTCGTCTCGAGCCATCACCTCGACGAGGTCGCGCGCATCGCCGACGAGATCGTCGTCCTGCACGGCGGACGCGCCGTCGGGCGGCTGGAGCCGGGCGGCACGGACCTGGAGCAGCGGTTCTTCGCCATGGTGCTCGACGCCGACGTCCGCGAGGCCGACACGGAGGCCCAGGTATGAGCCCCGCAGCTGCGCTTCGCACCGCCCTGGCAGTCGAAGCCCTCAAGCTCCGCCGCTCCGTCGTCGCGCGCATCGCTACGGTGCTGCTCGTCGTTCTCGTGCCGCTCGCGAGCGTGGGGGCGGTGGCGCTCGCCCGGTCACCCCGGGCCGCCGGCCCGACGGCGGCCAAGCTCGCGGCCTACGCGACCGGCGACCTCGCCACCACCCACCTGATGGTGTGCGCCCAGGTTCTGTCGGTCGCAGCGCTGGCCGCCGCCGGGTTCTTCGTCGCGTGGTCGTTCGGGCGCGAGCTCGAGAGCGGGACCGCGGGCGCGATGTTCGGCCTCGCCGTGCCACGCGGCACGATCGCCCTGGCGAAGTGCCTCGTCACGCTGGCCTGGATCGCGGCCTGCGTGGTGCTGACCGTGGCCGTGACGCTCGCCGCCTCGGCGGTCGTCACCATGAGCTCCGGTGAGCCCTTCGACGGGGCATGGGCCCACGTCGGGACCGCCCTGGCCGCGGGGCTCCTCGGCGGCGGCCTGGCACTGCCCTTCGCCTGGCTCGCGACCGTGACGCGCAGCCAGCTCGGCACCGTCGGCGGGCTGGTCGGCGTCGTCGCACTGACCCAGATCGTGGTGCTGCTCGGCGGCGGGTCGTGGTTCCCCTACGCCGCGCCATCCCTGTGGACAGGCATGGGCGGCGCCGACGCCGCGGCCGCGATCGGCCTGCCCAACCTGCTGGTCGCGGCGGCCGTCGCCCCGCTCGCCGTCGCTGCCGTCGTCCGGGCCTGGCGACACCTCACGAACGTATGAGGCACCGGCTCGAGGTGGCTGCACTGTTCCTACGGGAACCCGCCCCAGGGGTGCTCGACGGGTAGGTCAGTGGTTCTCGCGGTCCTTGGCGTCACCGATGTAGCCCTCGACCTCGTCGTCCACACCGTCGAGATTCATGTCCGTAGCGCGCGCACGTCGCGCGTCCCAGCGCAGCGAGAGACCGCCGAGGATCGCCGCGAGGACCGAGGCGCCGAGGATCGCGATCTTGGCGCCGTCGGCGTGCTCTGCGTCGCCGAACGAGAGCTCGCTGATGAGCAGGGACACGGTGAACCCGATGCCCGCGAGGAACCCGACGGGCAGCAGGTCGCGCACGCCGATGCCCGCGGGCAGGCGCAGCGGGGTCAGGCGCGTGACCAGGGCCGTGGCGCCGAGCACGCCGACGAGCTTGCCCAGCACGAGCCCAGCGGTGATCGCCAGGACCACCGGCTGCCCGATCAGGGCACCGGGTCCGTCTCCGTCAACCAGGGAGACGCCCGCGGCGAAGAACGCGAACACGGGCAGCGCGAGTCCCTGCGAGAAGGGACGGACCGCGTGCTCGAACGTGTGGGTACGGGACTCTGGCTCGCCGCGCATCGCGATCGCCGGGACGGTGAAGCCGAGCAGTACGCCGGCGACGGTCGCGTGCACACCCGAGGCGTGCATCAGCGTCCACGCAACCACGGCGAGCGGCAGCAGGACGAACCAGCGCGGGGCACGGGAACGGACGTGCCAGGCGAACAGCACCACGCACACCAGCGCACCGGCCAGCGACCACCAGTGGATCGCCTCGGTGTAGAAGACGGCGATCACGATGATCGCCAGCAGGTCGTCCACCACGGCGAGCGTGAGCAGGAACGTCCGGATCGCGACCGGGAGGCCGCGGCCGAAGATCGCCAGGACACCGAGGGCGAACGCGATGTCGGTGGCCGTGGGGATGGCCCAGCCGTGCAGAGCACCCGGGTCGCCCATCGTGAGCAGCACGCCGGCGTAGACCAGGGCGGGTACAGCCATGCCGCCCACAGCGGCGATCATCGGGACGCCCGCTTCCTTCGGGTTGCGCAGGCTCCCAGCCATGAACTCGTGCTTGAGCTCGACGCCGACCACGAAGAAGAAGATCGCGAGCAGCCCGTCAGCTGCCCAGGTGCTCAGAGACAGATCGAGGTGGACGGGGATCGGCCCGATGGCGGCCGGGCCGACCACCGTCGCGGACAGCGACGCGTATGCCTCGCGCCAGGGGGAGTTGGCCCAGAGCAGGGCCAGGAGCGCCGCCCCGATCAGGAGCGCACCCCCGGTGGTTTCGCGGGAGACCCAGGCGCGCAGTCGCTGGGGGAACGGGAGGGTGGAGGTGGTGCGTGGCACGGAGGTCCTCTCGGGGCCGGTGGGGTCGTCCTAGCAGGACCGGCCCTCGGCCGGTCCACGCCGACCAGACTTCCCGGCACACCCTGCGCTCTATCCTACCCGTCTGCTCGGTCGAACGGTCTGCTCGAAGTGGCCTTCATGAGGTGAGCTGGAGTCGGCGCTGGAGCAGCGCGGAGACCGGGCGATAGGAGGCGAACCGCAGCGGCAGGTCGCGCAGCCAGAGCCGGAACGGGTCGGCGGGGGCGTACAGACCCTTGACCTGCCGGCCGAGCCTCTGCTTGCGCTCGGCCTCGGGACGAATCTCGGCCTCCCACTCGCGCAGGGCCGTCGGAAGGTCGTCCGCGTGCCGCTCGAGCGCCGCGCCCAGGGCGTCGGCCCCCGCGACGGCCAGCGAGGAGCCGTAGCCGGCGAAGAGCGTGACGCACCACGCGGCGTCGCCCAGCAGGACCACCCTGCCGCGGCTCCAGCCGTCGGCGACCATCTGGCTGACGGTGTCGAAGTACACCGACTCGGCGCCCGGCAGCTGGGTGAGCACCTGCGGCGCCACCCAGCCCATGTCGCCGTACGCACGCGGCAGCGCGACCCGCGGCCCGTCCGCGAGCTCGGCCATGGGCCGCTCGGTGCGGTAGCCGAAGAACGCCACCGCGCGGTCCCCGCCGAGGCTGACGACCGCCAGCGTCCGCCCGGTGTCGGTGAGCGAGGCAGTCACGCCCGGCTCGACGCCGTCGGGCAGCGTGTCGAGCATGAACACGCCGGCCATGTGGTTCAGGTCCAGGCGCATGTAATCCTCCGGCCCGAACACGAGGCGCCGGGTCGCCGAGTGCAGCCCGTCCGCGCCGACGAGCAGGTCGGCCCGCTCGACGGTGCCGTCGCCGAGCGTGACGTCCACGCCGTCCGCGTCCTGCTCGACGCCGACGATGCTCGTGCCGAACCGGATCTCTACCGTGTTCGGCGTCCTGCCCGTCACCGCCGCGTACAGCACGTCCTCGATGTCACCGCGCAGGATGTTCAGCGCCCGGTCCCCCGCCAGCGCCCGGACGGTGGGTCCCGGCACCGAGAACCTGGTGCGGCCGTCCGGCCGCATGTAGTCCATCCGGTCGGGAGTGATGTGCCGCTCAACGAGCTCGGGCAGGATGCCCATCCGCTCGGCCGCGTCGTACCCCAGGCCCGCGAAGGCGACCGCGTACCCGCTCGACCGGCGCGCCGGCGCGCGTTCGGCCACCAGGACTTCCCAGCCCGCCTGGTGCAGCCGCAGTGCGGCGCCCAGCCCGGCGATGCCCGCGCCGATGACGACGGCGCGGCGGCGGTGCGTGCTCATGTCAGGTCTCCTTGGTGAGTGGTCAGACCTGTCGCCACGATGTCGACGAGCAGGTCCAGGGTCTTGCGGTAGGTGTCGGCGTCTCCGGCTGCGATGTGCGCGGCGTTGAAGGGCATGAGCAGTACTGACTGCAGGACCCCCACCACGACGTCCGGGTTGTCGCCGACCAGGTCGCCGCGCCGTTGCCGGTCGGTCACGTACGCCAAGAGTGCGGTGGACGGGTTGTTGTCGCCCATCTCGGCGATCCGTTGCGGGTCGAGCCGTGTCGCGACCGCCGTCATCTCCTCCGGATGGGTCACCAGGCGGCGCCACAGCGGGTTGCTGTCGAGCACGTCGAGCGTCGCGTGCAGGAACCGGCGCAGCCCCTCGCGGGCGTCGTCGGTGGACAGCAGCGCCTTGTCGATGACCTGGGCCTTGACCTGCCCCGCTTCGTCCAGCATGAGCTGCAGGTAGAGCGCTTCCTTGGAGTCGAAGAACTGGTAGAAGGTGCTCTTCACGATCCCGGCCGGAGCGACCAGCTCGTCCAGCGCCGTCTTGCGCAGACCCTGCCTGGTGAACAGGTCCCGGCCCGCTGCCAGCAGCGCCCGGCTGATCCGGTCGCGCTCCTGCGTCGTGAATCCTCGTGGCACGGTCGGCCTCCTCTCGCTTGCGATCATGAAAACACAATCGGCAGTTTGTTTTCAAGAGCCGCCGCCCGGTCCGTGAGAGCGCTCTGAAAACATGCAGGTCCGATTGTTTTGACGCGGTCCGGTGCGGAGGTCTACTGTCACTACTGGTGTGCCGGGAAGCCTGGTCGGCGTTCATTTCGTCGACCCTGAAGGAGCTTTCCGATGAAGGCACTGATCATGACCCTGGGCACCCGCGGGGACGTGCAGCCGTTCGTCGCACTGGCGCGGGCGCTGGGCGCCGCCGGCCACGAGGCCGTGCTGTGCGCGCCGCACCGCTTCGCCGAGCTCGCCACCGGGAACGGCGTGACGTTCGCGGGGGTCGACGACGGGCCGCTGCGACAGCTCGACACGCCGGCCGAGGCCGATGAGGCGTTCGGGGGCGGCGTGCGGACGCGGCTGCGGCAGATCCGCGAGATGCCGTCGATGTTCGACCAGGTCCTGGCCGACTCCTGGCAGGTCGCCGTCCACGGCGCCGGTAAGGGGGCGGACGTCGTGGTCCACAACGGGCAGATCCTGGCCGGCCAGCACGTCGCCGAAGCGCTCGGGATCCCGGCCGTCCTGGGACTGCCCCTGCCGATGTACGTTCCCACGCGCGAGTACCCGTGGCCGGGGCAGTCGCTGCCCTTCGGGCTCCCCGGCTGGCTGAACCGGGTCACGTTCGCCGGGATGCGGCTGCCCGCGTCGATGTTCGGCCGGGTGATCGACCGGTGGCGTCGGGACACGCTGGGCCTGCCGACCAGGCCAGGCCGGCACGACCCGACGGTGCGGCCCGACGGCGGCCCGGCCCCGGTCCTGCACGCCTACAGCCCGTCCGTGCTGCCGCGGCCGGCGGACTGGCCCGCGGGGGCCGAGGTCACCGGGTACTGGTTTCTCCCGCCCGAGCCCTCGCTCCCGACCGACGTCGAGGAGTTCCTGGCCGCCGGCCTTGTTCCGCTGTTCGCCGGGTTCGGCTCGATGTCGGGCCCGGACGCGCGGACGCGCACCCGGGCGGTGGTCGAGGCCGCGGCCCTGACCGGCAACCGGCTCGTGCTGGCCACCGGCTGGGGCGGGCTCGACGCCGGGGCGGCCACCGCCGCGGCGTCGGACCTCGGTGTGGAGCTGCTCGTGGTGGGTGACGTGGACTACCAGACGCTGTTCCCGCGGATGGCCGCGATCGTGCACCACGGCGGAGCCGGCACAACGGGCACCGCGTTCACGGCGGGGCGACCGCAGGTCGTGTGCCCGTTCGTGGCCGACCAGCCCTTCTGGGGACGCGTGACCCATGCGCGCGGCGTCGGCCCGGAGCCCTTGTCCCAGCGCAAGCTCACCGGGCCCGCGCTGGCCGACCGGATCACTGAGGCGTGCGAACCGGCGACTGCGGCCGCGGCGTCGAGGCTTGGGGGCCGCATCGTCCGGGAGCGGGGCCTGGACCGGGCAGTGGCCCTCGTCGAGCGCGCGGCCGAGACTGGTCGATGATCCCCACACGAGACGCCCACGCCCTATCGAAAGGTCCCACCATGATCACGACGACGGCAGCTGACGGCAGCGGCGTGCGTGCGTACGACGAAGGGCAGGGTCCGGTGATCCTGCTCCTGCACGGCGGAATGGACGACGGGGAGTCGTGGGCAAGGGTCGCTGCCCGGCTCCGGTCGCGATTCAGGGTGCTGCGACTGCACCGCCGGCAGTACCGGCTGGACCTCAAGACGGGCGAAGCGTGCACGATGGCTGAGGAAGTGGAGCATGTCCGCGCCGTGGTGAATCTGATCGACGAGCCGATGCTGATCGTCGGGCACTCGTCCGGTGGGGTGCTGGCGTTGGAGTCGCTGGTCGCGTTGCCCGGGGCATTTGCCGGTGCCGTGCTTCATGAGCCGCCCTGTGTCATCGGACCGCCGCTCGGCGGAGAGGCGCTGACGCGGGCACGGGCCGCCATGGCTGCCGGAAGGCCGAGCCGGGCGCTGGCGATCTTCCTGCGCGACATCGTGCGGACTCCGGCGTGGGCCGCCTGGATGTCGGGGGCCTTCGTCTCTCTGGTGCCTCGGCTGGGCCGGCTCGTCCCGCACCAGCTCGACGACTGCGCGGCCATCGACGAGGTGGGCCTCCGGCTGGACGCGTACTCGCGAATCGACGTGCCCGTCGTCCTGCTCGGCGGCGAACGGAGCCCGGCGCACCTGGGCGAACGGCTGGATGCGCTGGAACGCGCCATGCCGAACACTGAACGCGTGCGGCTGCGCCGGCAAGGCCACGCGGCGAACAACCTCGCACCGGTCCAGGTGGCCGAGATCATCGCCGAGCTCGGTGACGAGGTGCTGCGAGATCCGTCACGGCGGAAGTAGGTGACCGCTGCTCGGGACCGCGGCCCGGAACGTGCGGCCCGCCATCATCGAGCGCGCGGTCGAGGTTGACCCATTGCCGCCGCCGAAGTGCCCACGCTTGATCTCGGACTTTGGTTGCCGTCCGTCGCGGCCACTGTCGTAGGCCGGGCCGTAGTCGGCTGTCTCGATGCTCAGGCCGAAGTGGCTGCAGAGTGCCTTGGCGGTGATCGTTCAGTCGAGCGCGTGGGGTCCCGTCTCGTCGTTGTCGGCTCGTTGGAGCCGTCGTTCGGCTTGTCGCTTCTTGTCGGCGATGTGCCGCAGGTTCTCCTGGAGCGCGGAGACTTCGCCGAGCCATTGCAGTCGGTGGGCTTCTTCGAGCCGTTCGTGGGTGTTGCGTTCGATCTGGAGTAGGCGTGGCATCTGGGCGGGGGCCATGCGGAGCATGGGGCAGCGGACGCAGGCGTGTTCGTGCTGGCAGGGTGTTCCGTAGGGGCGTTCGCAGGTGCCGAGTGCGACTTTGCGGAGGCTGAAGTGGTCGCGGAACTCGTTCCACTCGGCGTCGCTGGGTTCGCGGTATTCCTCGCTCGGGCGACGCATGCGGCGTTCGTCGACGAAGGCTCGGTAGCGGCTGATGACTTCTTCGGGGTAGACCGCGACGTAGCCCTGGGTGGTGTTCAGGTCCAGGTGGCCGAGCAGTTTCGCGGCGATGTGGATGGGTAGTCCGCCGTTGACGACCTCGGTGGAGAACACGCGGCGGAAGTCGTGCGGAGTGAACCGCAGTGGTGTTCCGTCGATGTCGCGCAGATCGGCGCGCCCTGCCACCTTGCGCAGCAGCGAGCGGATGCGCTCGGTTGAGATGACCTGGCGCTGGTAGTGGACGACGTGCTGGAACAGGTGCGGCAGGGGCGGGCCGAAGATCTGTTCGTGCTCGTCGAAGCGCTGGACCAGTGGGACGCGTCCCTCGTCGTCCTTGACCCGGCGGATGATCTTCGCCAGCACGGAAACGAGATCCGGGTCGGCGGGGATGACGCGTTCGGCGTCGGTCTTGGATGGGCTGATCTGGAGCAGGGGCACCATCTCGCCGGTGGGCGCCTGGTACTGGCGCAGGCCCACGTGCGTCAGCTCCAGGAGTTCCTCGACCCGGACGCCGGTTCGGCGCAGGACCTCGATCGTGGCCCAGGTCCAGAACGCGTCGGTGTCACGTTGCGCGACGTCGAACCGGGGGCCGGGTTCGTCGTCGAGTGCGACGGCGTTGATCTTCCAGGTGGTCTTGGTGCGCTGGTAGCGGCGCCCGTCGACGGTGATCTCGGCTTCGGGTTCGGTGTTCTGCATCGCGACCAGGAGCCGGCCGGTGTGCTCGAGCTCGGCCTGAGCGGTGGCGATCAGTCGCGGCAGGACCGGGACCAGGGTGCGGGTGCGTTGCTGCATGCGTGCCTTGAGGAGGCGGTCCGCCTTGGCCTGGCCTCGGAGGTCGGCCTCGGTGATCGGGCTCGGAGCGGCCCACTCGGCCCAGCGGGCTGGGTCTTGTAGAGCCCACTGCTGCAGGTCGAGGTAGAGGGCGCGGACCACGAGCAGGATGAGGTGGGTGCCCTTGCGCGGGCTGCCGTCGGGCAGGGTTCGCAGGCGTTCCTTCCATCCTTGGACGGCCTGGTCGGACAGCCGTAGGGAGTTGATCCCGGGGTGGTGGCGCTCCAGGTCGCACCAGAACAGGTCGGCAAGGAGCTGGACCTGGCTGCTCAGGCTGCTGTAGTCCAGGACTGTCGAGCGTTCCACGAGGTAGTGCACGAGCAGGTTGCGGATCCCGGTGTCGACGATCGGGTAGCGGTCGACGAGCTCGGGAACCGAGAGCTGGCCCCGGGCGATGGCTTGCCGCAGGGTCGGGGGCTGGCCGGCGAGTCCGCCGATCGCCTGCAGTGCCTCGTAGGCCAGGGGCAGCCCGGTGCAGGGGCGTCCCGAGGCGAGCCGCGCGGCCCGGTAGGAGTTGAAGTCGGCCGTATCGATGTCTCGCGGCGACTTGCCGGTGACGATCGTGATGTGTGTCAGCAGGGTCAGCGCGTAGGCGCTGTAGTTGCCTGTGTCCGCGCGAGCTATGTGAGGCTCGATCGCAGCGAAGACGGCGGCGTGGTTGTGCTGGCGGAACTGGGAGTAGACCCCGAGCAGGCGGCTGGCGGAGAACCACGCGTAGGTGGGCCGGATCGCGCGCAGCACGATCAGCATCCTGATGCCTGAGGTCAGCGAATGCCGATGCTTTGGTGGGACGTCCGGGAGCCACCGGTGACCGTACTGGTCGGAACCGCTGTGCAGCCACCGATCCTGCCAGTCCTCACCGGCGAAGGCCTCCAGCCAGTCCAGGGCACGACTCAGCGCCAGGACGTGCCCCGCACGTTGCCGGGAGGAGGACCGGCGGTCCAGCAGCCCCTCGGCCAGGCGAACCAGCTCTTGCCGCGTTGCTCCCTCCTGGCCCGGCAATGCCGGGGCGTAGGCGGGAGCAGCCGGGGCGGTGAGCACGCCGGGCTCCCGGGGGCTGATCGGAGTCACGCGGGTCGTTTGCCCGTGTCGCCCGACCATCAGTCCGCCCCGAACACGTCGGACAGGTCCTGCTCGTCATAGGTCCAGCCTGCGAGCGGACGCGGCGTAGGCCGCGGGCGGGTGTAGTGCTCATGGACCTTGGCGATCACCTCGTCGACGCGAGGCCGCAGGTAGCGGCCCGTGGTCGTGATCTGCCGGTGCCGCAAGACCTGCTGGACATCGACGAGAGTGACCTGCGGATCGGCGATCAACCGAAGCCCGAGAGTGTGGCGCAGATCGTGCAGCGTGACGTTCGCGCCGATCGACTCATTGATGCGCCGGAGCAGCGCGCGCACCGCGGTGTAGGTCAGCGGTCGCAACGGGTTGCGTCGGGTCCACCACAGCGGCTCGTCGGGCTCGGGCCGGTGTCCCTCACCCGCGAGCTCGCCGAGGTAGAGAGCGAGCCACGTGAAGGCCTCCGGCGCTGCCGGGCACGCCTGCTTGATCCCGCCGAGGCCCTTGGTCGCCACGTAGATGCGCCCCTCGCCCGGGTGAGCGTCGCCGACCGTCATGCCCAGCAGCTCCGAGGCCCGGGCACCGCTGGACAGGTACATGCTGAACAGGGCCCTGTCCCTGTTGCAGCCGAGCCGGGAGAACAAGTCGTCCAGGACGTCGTCGGGCACCGCACGCGGCGGGAGCTCCGGCTGCTTCTGGCGGTAGCTTCCGCGCTTGCGCAACGCGAACGGCTCCATCGGGTTGTGATGGGAGTGGACCCGCCCGCCGCGACGAGACTGCGCCGGGACCGGCGAGACGATAGGCCCCCTGCCGGTCCGGACGTGGAAGGCGTAGAACGCCGCGACGACCGACAACGCATGGTTGATCGTGGCAGGCGCATAACCCGCGGACAGCGACGGCTTGCCGGTCCGCACGTTGATCGCCCCCGGCGCCGGCGCGTCAGGCCGGGACCGTGCCCTCGCCGGGTTGACGCTCGTGCGAAGCCACAGCACGAAGTCACGGACCTCTACGCGCTGCGCACGGTTCCACGGCACATCTACTGCGGCCAGGAACCGGAACCAGCGCAGCAGATCGTACGCGTACGACCGGCACGACGACGTCCCGTTCCCGCACGCCAGCAGCTCGCGCAGGAACTCGCTGACCGGCTCGATCGCCACGCCCATGCCGTCGACCACGACCCACGGCAGATCTGCCGCGCTAGTCGGCCGGACCGCGCCGCTGCGTGCCACGACGAGCCCCGCGACCGAACGACCGCCACCCTCACCATCTACGTCCAGTGCCATCGATGCCGCTCCTCATGATCGATCCAGAGGGCATCAGCGTCAGCGCCGCCATCACGCGTTGCCGGGACGACACGCCAGTAGTGCGGTCAACAAGACAGGCTGGGAATCTGCGCCAGGCTCGGGTTGAGCCCGGGATGCGGGTTCTGGAGATCGGCTCAGGCGGCCCGAACGCGGCGATGCTCGCGCACCTGGTCGGCCCGGACGGTGAGGTGGTCACCGTGGACATCGACGAGTCGGTCACCGCTCGTACCACGGCGGGGCTCGAACGTCTTGGCCTCAGCGACCGGGTCGAGGTCATCACGGCCGACGCCGGCCGGCATCTTGGTCGTGGGGTCTTCGACCGGATCATGGTCACCGTCTCGCCGTGGACCATCCCGAAGGTCTGGCTGGAACAGCTGGCGCCCGACGGTGTCCTGGTCGTGCCGTTACAGATCGCCCCGGGTCTGCAACGCATCGTCGGGTTCCGCTATCAGGACGGACACCTGATCTCGGAGTCGACAGTGCCCGGTGGGTTCGTGCCCCTGCAGGGCACTGACCGGTACGAGCCGTCGTCGATCGAGCTGACAGGGCCATCTGGCAAGCCGGTCACGTTCCGGTTCGCCGACCAGATCCCTGACGACTTCGCGGTCACCGACGATGTCCTGGCTCCCGGGCACGTGGAAGCGTGGTCCGGCGTTATCTACGCCAGCGGCACGATCTGGCTAGACCTTCTGACCTGGATGCTCATCCAGCCTGGTGGATGTGCCATGGAGGCAGAAGATCCGACCGACCGCGGTGCAGAGAAGTCGTTCTACCCGGCCATCACCGAGCAGGGTTCCTTTGCCGCCCTGGCGTGGCGCCCGTTGGGCGACGGTAACGACCTAGAGATCGGTGCGGTCGGCAAGGGGCCTGCTGCGGGTGCTCTCACCACACGTCTGGCCGAGGCCGTACGGACCTACGGCGCCGACCACCGCGGAAGCGATCCGGTGTTCCAATGGTGGCCGGAAGACGAGTCGCCGGACATCGCTCCGGACGCGAGAGCTCTGCCGCGTCCCCACGGAACGCTGACGATCAACTGGCCACCCGCCGAGCGCAGATGACGACCACGACGGCCTACCTCGGGCTCACCGACGGGCCAAGTCCTGCAATGGAGAGCTGATATCGGCGAGCTTGCTTGGCTCAGTTGAGTTCCGGGCGTACCTTGAAGTACGTGTGTTCGAACTAAGCAACCAGGAGGTGAGGGGTCATGTCTGCACCGGCTGCCGTCAAGTACGAGATGACTCACACCATGGGATCGGCCCTGCTGCCCAGCACAAGCATGCCCGCATACCTGAGCCGGAGCCCCAGCCTCCCGACCGCACCAGCGGCGCCGACCGCGGCGGCTCGACCGATGTTCGAGGCCGGGCCCACCACAGTGGCGGCCCGCTGGATGTGCCGGCGCGGCAACCGCCGATGGGGACTCCCGCTGGCGATCATTGCTGCCCTTGGCTACGCGGGTGCTGCGTCGTTCTTCTATGAGGTGCACCACATGGTCACCTGGGTCTTCGTCGTGCTGTTCGCGTATAACGCCCTGAAGTTCGCGCTGGTCGCCGGGTGGCTCGCGCTCGTCGGACTCGGAAGCCTTTTGCGTACGGCGTTCAGCCCCCGCCTGCGCCGAGGTCGATAGCCAGCCTTCTTGGCAGGAGCAGCACTGACGCGCGGATGGGTAGTTGATCAGGGCAGTGGGCTTGCGCGCTGGGCGCGCTGGACGAAATGGCGGTCCGCTCGCTGCCTGGCAGCACCTGGGAGTGGTGGCCTCGTCTCGGTCGGACCACAGGCGCGCGGGATCACCACCCTCGTCGTCATGCTCGGCCCGCGCGTGTCACTGGGCGGCGCATCATGGGACTCGGTCAGTTCGCAAGAGAGGGCACCAGCATGAAGGTTGTGGTCACGATCGACACCGCCAGGGCCGTGCGCGGTGAGGAGTCGTCCCAGGCGCACGAGATCGAGGCGGAAGCTGAGACCTACGAGGCCGCCCGCGACGACCTGTACGCCAAGATCCCCGAGGGATGGACGATCATCGGCGGTATCGGGGTGCCCGACCGCGCCGACATCTACCGTCAGACTCACTGATCCGCCCACGACTCCCGCACCACTAGTTCGACACCTCAACAGACCTTAATGTGGAACCTGTGTTCGAATCGGAGGCAGGTGGCGGTGCCGACTCTCTTGGGCGGGCTCGCGCTGCGCTACGCATCGCCGAGCGGCGCGTCGGTGTCCAGCACCGCGACCAGGTCATCCCACTCGCCCCGCCTGAGCCCGATCCACTGACCGAGCTCCTGCCTGACGGTGACCTTCCTCGAGGCGCCACCCTGATCGTCCGCGATTCTGCGAGCCTGTTGGGTTGGCTCCTGGGTGTCACCCAGGGCGATCGCTGGGTGGCACTGGTCGGCTGGCCGGCGCTGGGCCTAGTGGCACTGAGCGAGGCCGGAGTCGACTTAGAGCATGTCGTTGCTGTGCCCGACGTCCGTGGGATTGCCGCTCAGGTCCTGGCCGCACTCGGTGACGGATTTGAGATCGTCGTCGTCGGCCCGAAGGTTCTACTGACGGCGGGCGAGCGGCGTCGACTCCTTGCTCGAGCACGCCAGCGAGGCACGGCGATCATCACACCGCAGGCGTGGGAAGGGGCGGTCGCGATGCTCGACGTCGAGCGCACGCGATGGTCCGGCCCCGACCGGGGCGGGGGCTGGATCCGTGAGGCGCAACTGACCGTGACCCGTCGCTCCCGTGTCGACGGTGCGGGATCGCGGTTCGACGTGACTCGGCAAGGCGCACGGGCGCCCACCGTGACGGCGCCACGAATCGCGACAGTGCGCCGCACGAGCTGAGGGCCTCGGCCCGCGATCGCCGACTGAACTTGCTGTATTCAAGCGGCATCACCCACCTCTCGCGCATCGCCCCTTACTCCCCACTCTCACGCCCCTCGCTCTCCTTGCCCCACCCCCTTACCCCCCACCCTCACGCCCCCTCACCCTCACGCCCCCTCACCCTCACGCCCCCTCACCCTCATCCTCGCCCTCCTCGCCTCACCCCACCCCCGCCCTTTCACACCGATTGCATTCAGGGATCTCTAGATGTCTCTGGTAATGCCCAGATAGGCTCTAGCTTCCTGTTTGACTCGCTTTCGCGCTTCTTCCCATGACTCTTCGGCCGCAGTGACTTCATTGACGACGGCGGAGATTGCAGCCTCGTTTTCGGTAAGGATCCTGATGAGGGCAGCCGTGTCGATTGGGGGGCTTATCACGACCCCACCGCTGCCAGCTCCCGCCGTGCAGTGCTCGATCAGGGGGTCCCTCCGAAGGATCCCGGCAATCTTCTGCCGCGCGCTCGTTCCGTCCGGCAGTTGTCCCTCCGGTCCGATCGGGAGCCTGACAGCGATGTAGTCCGACCCGCGGACGGCCTCGACGAACCACTTGGGCGAGTCAGTCCATTGCTCCAGGGCAGTCGTGAAATCGGTCGATGCGCGGGCCGTCGTCTCGGCCTGCATCACGACGGCGGCTCGTTGCTGGGCCAGTCTCGCCTCGGTTTCCTTGAGTACCTTGTCAAGGTCGTCGAGCGCCTGAGGCACTGTGGTGTCTGAGTCGATCAGGATGCGCGCGGTCCCGTCATCGTTGATTCGCCATATCTTGGCTCCGAGTGCAGAAGACCTCGACAACTGTCCGTTAGCGGTTGCCTGCCACTCGTCGTAGTCGGAATCACTAGGAACGTCACCGATGCGCACTGTGACCGATACTTCGCTCGGCTTGGATGGCGGGACATCGACGATCTCCACTATGCGGGCGGTTTGGCCGGAATCCGTCCGAACGAGGCGTCGAGCACGGACGTTCCTTGCGTGACGGTCTGGCACCCATGTGGTTGTCGCCTCCTCGAAGCCGATCACCCAGTTCGTTACGAAAGCGAGAGCGCGCGAACCATCGTCGGCGTCCAAGAGATCGAAATGCTCGTGGAGGATGTGCAAGAACCAGGCGGCCTCGGCGACGTCTGACGCGAAGGCGGCGAGAGCCACAAGACGTGCGACATCATCGAGCTCTCGTCTGACCTCATCCACGGGCTCGTTTGCGAGGATCGGTCGGAATCCTCGAGTTCGGGGCGGTCGGTGAAGCTCGTTCCACCGACGTTCGGAGGTCCCTAGGATCGCTGCACACTTTTCCACGCACACGCCAGCCCGACCTGCATCGAGATCCGCTGCCGCTTCTTCGAGCGCTACGCGAAGGTCCGGGTCGCGGACCACGTCAGTTAGCACAATCCGGTCGATGTCAGCATCGAACTGCGCATCGACCAAACTTCGGACGTATGACGCAGTGCCGCGGGACCATTTCGGGATGTCGTCGCGATCAGGTCCCAAGCCCTCGTGCTGGGCGTTGTTTCGCGAGCGGTGCAGCTGGCGCACTTCAGCGAGTCCCCGGGGGCGCCATATCGGCCCGAGGTCAGCCTTGACGTTGTCGATCATCTCGCGGAGCCCGTCGTTACGCCCCACCTTGACCCCACGCGTCATGGCCACGAGATGCGTCACGCGTTCGACCACCCCATCTAGCAGCACCACGGCCGTGGTGCGTTGAAGGTTCGTTGCGAATGCGGCGTATTGGGTTGCCTCGGTCAGCATGTTCCGCACCACGAGTAGCTGGCGAGCGTCTTCGGCAGAGAGTCCCGACATGTCACCGATCATTTCAGTCCGGGCTGTCTTTTTACGGGCGCACCACGCGGTCCCGGATCCCTCGGCACACCTACTTTCTGGGGAGGTGCGCCGATGTGACTATGTCCATCCGCAAGGTCTCGGCAGGAGACGGCTACGCCTACCTCCTGCGTTCTGTCGTTCGTGGGGACGGAGATCGTTCGGCGCCGGATCGGGTGACGCGGTACTACCTGGAGGCGGGTACGCCGCCGGGGTTCTGGCTCGGCTCCGGCCTGGAGGCTCTGGACCCGGCGCTCGCCGTGGCTGCTCTGGTGGGCGCTCAAGGTGGTGGGACGCCCGACGTGGTCGGCCTCGCAGACGGTGATGTGGTGACCGAAGAGCAACTCAAGCTCCTTCTCGGAGCTGGCCGCCACCCCATAACCGGTGTGCGGCTGGGACGGGACTACCGGGCCTACAAGCCCGTCGCGGAGCGGATCGAGGAACGGATCGCGAAGCTCGACCGCTGGCTGACCGACGACGAGCGCGTGATCGAGACAGCAGCGATCGAGTCCGAGGAGCACCGCGCTGGTGACCGGCATGCCGTGGCTGGGTTCGACTTGACGTTCTCCGTGCCGAAGTCGGTGAGCGTGTTGTGGGCGTTGGCGGATGCGAACACCCAGGCGCGGATCGTCGAGGCACACCACGCCGCAGTCCGCGAGACCCTGGACCTGCTCGAACGACACGTCGCCGCGACACGGGTCGGCAAGGACGGCATCGCGCAGGTCGACGTCGAGGGCGTGATCGCTGCGGCGTTCGACCACTGGGACTCCCGGGCCAACGACCCCCAGCTACACACCCACGTCGTGGTCTCCAACAAGGTCAAGACGCTCCTCGACGGCAACTGGCGAACGCTGGACGGTCAGCCGTTGTTCGCGGCGGCGGTCGCGCTGTCAGCGCACTACGACGCGGTCCTACGCGACCGCCTTACCGGAACCTTCGGCCTGGTCTGGGAACGCCGGCAGCGCGCGGTCGACCGGAACCCGCAGTGGGAGATCGACGGCGTCGGCGAGGACCTGATCGCCGAGTTCTCCACCCGGTCCACCCAGATCAATGCCGCGACCGACGTCCTCATCACGGAGTACATCGCCCGGCACGGGCGCCGCCCCTCCAAGACGATGGTCGGGCAGCTACGGGCCCAGGCCACGCTGGCTACCCGCCCCGAGAAGACCCTGCACTCCTTGCACGACCTGACCACCACGTGGCGCCGCCGTGCAGCACGGCTCCTACCCGGTCTCGATGGGGGAGACCCGGTCGCGTTCGCCCGCCGCCTGACCACTACCGGTACCGCCCGCACCCACACCGCCGACCAGGTGCCCGACGATGCCCTGGCCAAGGCTGCTGCAAGCACGCTGGCAGCCGTGTCCGACAGCAAGGCGACCTGGACGCACTGGAACCTGTGGGCAGAAGCCTCCCGCCAGACCACCGGCTGGCGCCTCACCTCCGTCGCTGACCGGGAACAGCTCACCGCCCGGATCGTCGCCCTGGCCGAGGCTGGGTCCATCCCGCTCACCCCGGGCGAGCTCGCGCCGACACCGGCCACGCTGCGGCGCCCCGACGGCACCACAATGCTGCGACCCAAGCACCACACTGTGTTCAGCAGCACCGCAGTCTGGGACGCCGAGCAGCACCTCCTGGACCTGGCCGACGACACCACCGCACCGACCCTGCACCCCGGCGACGTCGCCGCCGACCGCCCGCGCCGAGGCCGGACCCTCAGCCGCGAGCAGGCTTCTGCCGTTGAACAGATCGCGGCCTCCGCCCGGACGGTAGACGTGCTCGTCGGGCCAGCAGGCGCAGGCAAGACCACCACCATGCGCGCCCTCGTCCAGGCTTGGACCCTCCAGTACGGGCGCGGCAGCGTGGTCGGGCTGGCGCCCTCGGCCGCCGCCGCGAAGGTCCTCGCGCACGACGTCGAACTGCGCGCCGAGACCACAGCGAAGTGGCTCCACGACCACACAACCAAACGCTGGCACCACGCCGAACTCCACCCCGGGCAGCTCGTGATCGTCGACGAAGCCACCCTCGCTGGCACTCACACCCTCAACGCCCTCGCCACCGCCGCCAAGCGCGCGGGGGCGAAGCTGCTCCTAGTCGGCGACCCCGCCCAGCTCCAAGCCGTCGAAGCCAGCGGAGCCTTCGCCATGCTCATCGACGCCCGCACCGACCCACCACGCCTGCTCGAGCTGCACCGCTTCACCCACGCCTGGGAGAAGACCGCCTCCCTCGCACTGCGCGACGGGCGGCCCGAAGCTGTGCCCGCCTACCACGACAACGGACGCCTCCACGACGGCACCACGGAGGAGATGGCCGACGCCGCCTATACCGCCTGGCACCACGACCACACCACGGGCCAAGCCACGGTCCTCGTGGCGGACACGAACGCCGCGGTTGCCGAGCTGAACCGGCGCGCTCGCGCCGACCGTATCCTGGCCGGCAAGGTCGACCCCCGTCGCGCCGTGGCCCTGGCGGACGGGACCGAAGCGTCCGAAGGCGACCTCGTAATCACCCGTCGCAACCGCCGCAACCTGGTCACGGTCCGAGGAGGGTTCGTGCGCAACGGTGACCGCTGGCAGATCACACACACCCGCCGCGACGGCACCGTCGAAGCCCGCCGGCTTCTGTCTGGACGTCGCGGAAGCCAAGCGCCGACACGACTCGGGTCCAGCGTGATCCTGCCCGCCCGGTACGTCGCTGAGCACCTCGACCTCGGGTACGCCGTCACCGCCCACCGCGCCCAGGGCATCACCGTCGACACCGCCCACGTCCTGGTCACCGCCAGAACGATCCGGGAGAACCTGTACGTCGCCCTGACCCGCGGCCGGCACGCCAACCACGCCTACGTCGCCACCGACCAGCCCGACGACGACCACACCCCACCCGCCGAGAACCTAACCGCCCGCGGCATCCTCTACCGGATCTTGGCCCGCCCCGGCGCAGAGCTCTCCGCACACGAAACGCACGATGCCGAGCACGACAAGTGGGCCGGGCTCAACCAGCTGATCGCCGAATACGAGCACATCGCCGACGTCGCCCAACGACCACGCTGGACCCACCTGGTCACCACCACGCTCACCACTGCAGGCAGGCTCACCCCCGCCGAAGCCACCTCAGCGGTCACGACCGACGCGTTCGGCCCGCTGTGCCGAGCCCTGCGCCGCGCCGAAGCGCTCGGACACGACGTCGAGACCCTCCTGACACAGATCGCGGCCCAGCGTGGCCTGCTGATCGCCGACGACGCGTGCGCCATGCTCGGCGCCCGCCTGACCCGAGCGACCAGGAAACCCGGGGCCAGGGACATGCACTTCGTTGCCGACAACGTCCCCGAAGCGCTCGGCCCGATGACCCAGGACGAGCGCGCGGCGCTGGCGGAACGAGCACGTCTGATCGCAGCCCTTGCCGAGCGCACTGACGGTGACGACCGTGCACTGTCGAACGCCCGGAGCCTGGAGCCGAATCACCTGGTGCCGGCACGATCCAGGCATCGAGATACCGCCCCGCTTCGTCCGTAGGAGACCAGAGGCGCCACCCTGAGGCCCTGACCTGGCCTCACCGCATCGTCATATTCGGGGCCGCAGCTGTACCGGGGCTGCGCCGGTCGGCCCGGTGAACAGGCCACGAAGGCTGCTGGCAGCGGCCTGACGGGCCTGGATGTCGTGTGGGTCGGCCAGCAGGGCGCCGGCCAGGATCAGTGCTGGCGCTGCCGCCTGTTGGTCATCGGCCGAGCCGGTATGAAGCCGGTGAAGCGCACTGTAGGACAGCGCCGCAGCCTCGTCGACGGGTCGGTCTGCGCTTAGACAGCGGATCATGATGACGACGACCGCGAGAGGAGCAAACGGGATCAACAAGAAGGGGAACGACGAGGAGAGCGCTGCCTTGACCGTCACGGATGTGGTGTGGTTGCCGAAGAAGCCCTCAAGAAGCGGATCGTCTTCGGAAGACCTGGCACGTTCCTGTGCGACCGCCAACCGCCACGACAGCGCTACCGGGATCGCGACGGTCATAAACGTGATCATGAGCAAGGTCCAGCCTCCGCCTTGGAGGGCGGCCAGGGTGAGGATTACGCACGCGGCCTCTGAGCCGGTGCTTTGGGTCCCGGCGTAGACCGTTGCGGCTAGGCCGGCGCCGACTGCGAGAACGACGACGAGTCCGGCGCGTTCTGGGTGACTGAGCCAGGACGCGGTGCCACTGATCCACGCGGGAGGTGTGATCGTGAGCGTCTCCAGCAGGCGGGTCATGCCGTCGAGCGGTGACCTCGGACGAGTCGACGTGAGCTGTGCCCACCAGAACCAGCCGCTGGCGAGGCTGTAGACGAACCCGGCCAGGACCCGATCCCACGAAACTCCGAACGGCCTCTCGACGAGCTCCTTGATATCCGTCAAGGACATCCCTGCCACCATGCCTTTCCCCTCGCCACATGATCAACCCTCCGGCCTCCTATGGGCCGGGCGGGCGCCGCGAACCGTACCGGCAGTCACCGACAACGACGGCAGTCGAGGAGGCCTCAAAGGGTTGGCGCGCCCTGCCTGGGCTGCAGAAGTAATGAGCGGTGGGGCTCGACCCGGGGGTGTCGGTGTCGAGTGCTTCACTGACGCCATGGTCGATTTCCCACACCCTCCTGAAGATCCGAACTCCGTGTTCGGCGTCGACCGGAAAGCGGTGACCCTTGCTGTGCCCGCCCTGGATTGGGGGGACTTGCCTGCGCACCGGCGGATGAACGTCTTGTGGGAACGGACCGCCGCCGAGCCGCACTTTCGGCAGGGTGACCTGCCCTGCAGCGTCGGCCGGTGGACCGGCCGATACCCCGCTTCGGACACGATGACGATGCTGGGTTCCGACGGCCGCTACCACCTCGTTCAAGCGGGATCGACGGTGCCCTGCGGTGATCACGAGCACAGTCAGCGGATCATCTGGGCGACGAACGGGACGTCGTACCGGATCCAAATGCCCTACAAGGAGATGGAGAAGTGGGAGTCCGGCCACGACTACATCGACTGGACGGTAGAGGTGAGTGGAGAGGCGAAGCTGCCTGCCCACGTCGCCGGCGTTGAGCGTTGCCCAGTCCTAGCCGACTACTGGCCACGGCCCGTAGATAACACGCGGATCGGGCGCATCCGCGAGCGATTGACGACCGAGTTTGGGCCTGGCTGCGCGTGCTGCCAGACGGCGATCGCATTCGCTGTGGATCATGACCCGGTGACCGGACTCGTGCGCGGCTATCTGTGCCGTGACTGCAACACCCGCGTCGGAGGGTGTTTGCACGCCTCAGGATGCGGCTTCGCCGACTACCTCAACGAGCCGCCGGCTCGTGTGCTAGGCCTGGTCTACCCGCGGACGCCGACACCACGCGAGAAGGCACGCTTACGACAGGTGCAGGAGTTCGCATACGCAACCCCCGGGCTCGCGGACGCTGGCTAGCGTCGCGGTCGACATCGTTGCTTCGACAGCCCGGCGGCGCCGCGATCGGCCTCGATGCAGGTCTGGAACGTTCGTGCGGTCACCGGTCATGCTTCCGCAGACAGGTCGAGGACGCCCTGCGCCAAGCGTTGAGCGATCGCCTCGCATTGTTCCTCGCGCTTCTCGATGAGCACTGCCCGGCGCCCGGTGTGGCGGGCGGCTACGGCGGCCGAGCCTGATCCAGCGAACGGGTCCAGGACGATCCCGCCGGGCGGGACGCTGTACGTGATCAGCAGTTCGAGCACACCAACGGGCTTCTGCGTCGGGTTGGTCGACACGCTTGTGACGTCCTTCGGCGCGTGAAGCACCGACTCGACCAAGCGGGCACCGGTGTCCTGCCATGTGGAGGGCCCGTACGCGGAGTGCGTCGACGGGCCGGGATGGCGCGACGACCGGCCGCCGCGGGCCCGGCCCATGAGCTGGACGCGCGGCGTCTCGTGATAGATGTCCCGCCAGGGACCGCGATACCAGTGCAGGACATGTTCGTGCACCCGACGGAACCTGTCTGTCGCGGGACTGGTGCCGCGGCCCTTGTTCCAGACGACGTCCTGGGACATGCGCCATCCGGCGAAGTCGTCGAAGTGGTCCAGGAACATCCGCATAGACCCGAAGCACCACATCGACGAGGTGTGTCCGGCCACGAGCTGGGGCCATCCGTTCGGGTAGATGTCCCAGTCCAAGGAGGTCTCGCCGTAGGGCGGGTCGGTTACGACAGCGTCGAGCGTGCCGAGCGTGGGCAGGATCTCGATCGCGTCGCCGAGATACAGGGTGACGTCCTGGTCGCTGAAGTAGGGCTTCATGATCGACCTCGCGACGTGACGTCCAGTGGGAACACGCTGGCGTCGTTCATGCGCCGTCGGATGATGTCGGGTGGGCCGCTCCAGGCAGACCGTTGCTGTTCAGACCAGGTGCGTGTTCGATTCCGGGCATCGTCTCCGTCGTTGTTCGTCATGCCACTCAGGTGTTCCATCAGCCCCCGGCTGACTCTCGTCGACCGATGGAGGTGGCTGTGAACGACATCCCGCTGTGCGTTGGATCCGCCAAGGAGCTCGCCGAGACAACGGCAAAAGTGGTCATTGAGTCTCGAGGCGTCGCCGTTCCAAGCAACGCCAGCTACCGCGAGCGGGCCGGGCGTGTGATGGTCAGCTTCCGTCCGACTGTGCCCCGTATTGCTCTCGACGTCTCTGACGGCTGCTCAGAGTTCCGGCAGGGTGGATACCACCGAAGGCGTTCCAGCACTCTTCACGAGCTCCAGGTACTGGTAACGGCGCGACGCTACCCGCGGAACGGAATCTTGCTGACCTCCACCTCGATCGGATCAGGTCCGTCATCCTCGCTCCGACGCCATAGGAGCTCAGGGAACGAGTTCTTCAGGTGGAGCCGCATCGCCGCACGCGCGGCTTCTCCACCGGCCAGGGGCCCCAGCATGACGCCGCGCACGATCGGCTGACTCTCCACCTCCTGGTTCCACGCCTCGACGTATGTCACGAGCTGCCCCTCCCGCTCGCGAACCTTCGGCTTCGCACCCTCAAGGGGGCCCGCTTGGAAGATTAACCGCACCTCGTGCTCAGTCGCGTATGCCCCGTGCTTCATATGCAGGGCGGCGACTTCAAGCATGAACGTTGCGATGACGCCTTCGTCGGTTGCGTCCCCGTCCTCGGGCTCGTTGATGACAATAGCGGCGGCCTCGAGCATCCTGCTGGCGAGTTCTTCTGATGCTTCCTCGCCGTAAACCACAGGCCGCCACACCGCCTGGGCATATCCAGGGTCCTCTAGGCGCTCCTGGTCTTGCTGCCAGACTCCGGAGGGCAACTCAAGTTGGTAGTCGCCGTAGAGGCGGTACTGATTCAGGTCGTCACCGACCGTCGACGCGCACAGCGCGAACCCCTGAGGCATGAAATTCCATGAGAGCGCGTCCCTCACGATCTCATCGAACACGTCTTGTGCCCTGTCGTTGAATCTGTCTTTGCTGGCACTGTAGACCCGTGCGATCGTCTCCCACCCGAACAGTCGTTCCGATGGATCGTTCATCACAGCCACGTCGGACGCCCTGAAGTGGCGCGATGTTGCGACCGCCATGGCTGTCCGAGCATTGGTGTAGTGGAAGACGCGCCCGTGGTGCACAGGTGGCAAGGGATCGATGGCGTAGCCCTTGGGCAGCGACCGGTAAACGGTTACGGGATACTCAGGAAGTGGCATAGTTCGACCCTCGCACTTCGTTCGCGTCTTTTACGTCGGTTAGACGGACGTTGTTGCGGGTGAAACGCTGTTTCATCCTGTGGCGACGAGGCTCCCTCCTAGCGCAGTTGCGTGCTAGGTCCTGGCACCGCCAAGCACACCCCGGTTCCAGGGAACTCCCACCGAAGTGCGTCGGACCGGAACATGCCGACCCGTGCAGACGACGATCGGACCCGCCCGCCGTCGGTGATGCGCCCTGTCGATCCTGACCAGCACAATTGCCCCAAGACCCGTAACGACCAAGGAACCACATGAGCCCCGCCGCCAATGTCCAGAAGATCGCCTCGTTCATCTGGGGCATCGCTGACGACGTCCTGCGCGACCTCTATGTCCGCGGCAAGTACCGCGACGTCATCCTGCCGTTCACCGTGCTGCGTCGCCTCGACGCCGTGCTCGAGCCCACCAAGCAGAGGGTCATGGACCTGAAGAAGATCCTCGACGACGCCGGGATCATCGACCAGGACCAGGCACTCCGCCAGGAGGCCGGCCAGGCGTTCTGGAACACCTCCCCGTTCACGATGCGCGAGCTGCGTGGGCGCTCTTCGCAGGCTCGCCTGAAGCAGGATTTCGAGGCGTACCTGGACGGGTTCAGCCCGAACGTGCAGCAAATAATTGAGAACTTCGAAGTGCGCCAGCAGATCCCCAAGCTCGCAAAGGCCGACGCCCTCGGCGCCTTGATCGAGAAGTTCCTCGACCCGGCCATCGACCTGACCCCTGAGGGCCTGGACAACCACGCCATGGGCACCGTGTTCGAGGAGCTCGTACGCCGCTTCAACGAGGCGAACAACGAGGAGGCCGGCGAGCACTGGACACCGCGCGACGCGGTGCGTCTGATGACGAGGCTCATCTTCGATCCCGTGGCCGACCAGATCCCGGACGGCACATACACCCTCTACGACGGCGCCATGGGCACCGGCGGCATGCTCACCGTTGCCGAGGAGACCCTCCAGGAGCTTGCCGCCAGGGGTGGCAAGCGGATCGTTACCAACCTGTTCGGCCAGGAGATCAACGCCGAGACCTACGCGATCGCGGTCGCCGACCTCCTGCTCAAGGGCGAGGGCGCCAACGCCGACGGGCTGGTCGGCGGCCCGGAGTATTCGACGCTGTCGAACGACGCCTTCCAGGGCAAGAGCTTTGACTTCATGCTCTCCAACCCGCCCTATGGCAAGAGCTGGGCGACCGACCAGCAGCGCATGGGCGGCAAGAAGGAGATCATCGACCCACGCTTCATCGTCGACCACGACGGCGACTCAGAGTTCAGCCTCATCACCCGGTCCAGCGACGGGCAGATGCTCTTCCTAGCCAACATGGTCTCGAAGATGAAGAAGAACACCCCACTCGGCAGCCGCATCGCCGAGGTCCATAACGGGTCCTCGCTCTTCACCGGCGACGCGGGCCAAGGCGAGTCGAACATCCGCCGCTACATCATCGAGAACGACTGGCTCGAAGCGATCATCGCCCTGCCGCTCAACATGTTCTACAACACCGGGATCGCGACCTACATCTGGGTCCTGACCAACCGCAAGCCCGAACACCGCAAGGGCAAGGTCCAGCTAATTGACGCCACCGAGTGGTACACCCCGCTGCGCAAGAACCTCGGCAACAAGAACCGCGAGCTCGGGCACGCCGACGTCGAACGGATCATGCAGGCGTTCAACGCTTTTGACTCGTCCGACGACGAGGGTGACCGCTCGAAGGTCTTCGTCAACGCCGAATTCGGATACTCCAAGGAGACCGTCGAGCGCCCGCTCCGGCTCAAGGGTCTGGACCCCGACAAGGTCTATTCGGCGGCCGCCATCAAGAAGCTGCTCGACGACGGCACCGCCAAGCGCGACCGCAGCGCGCCGCCCATCGTCACCAAGGTCCACCCCAAGGGTGTCGAGCCCGACCCCCTCCTGGGCCGGTACGTGGTGACGTTCCGGGGCAAGCCCGCCGTCGTCTCCTACCTGCCCGATACTGAGCTGCGCGACACCGAGCAGGTCCCACTGCCCGAGCCTGCTGGCGAGTGGCGAGACGTCATCGAGGCGTTCATCGGCCGCGAGGTGCTCCCGTACGCGCCCGACGCCTGGATCGACGAATCGAAGACCAAGATCGGCTACGAGATCAGCTTCACCAAGCACTTCTATAAGCCCGCACCCCTACGCACCCTCGACGAAATCCGCGCCGACATCCGCGCACTCGAAGCCGAGTCCGACACCCTCATCGCGGAGATCGCCCACTGATGTTCAAGGACCTCAAGCCGTACCCCGAGTACATCGCTACCGAGTCACCGTGGCTACGCCAGGTGCCCAAGCACTGGTCGATGCCTCGGATGAAGAGCGTCGTTAGCGAGATCAGCGACAAGGGATACCCCGACGAGCCGTTGCTTGCCGCGACTCAGTCCCGAGGGGTCATCCGCAAGGACCAGTACGAGAACCGCACGGTTGAGGCGACCAAGGCGCTCGACACGTTGAAGCGCGTCCTTGTCGATGACTTCGTCATCAGCCTCCGGTCGTTCCAGGGCGGAATTGAGCGGGCGTACTCTCAGGGCATCATCAGTCCGGCATACACGATCCTGCGCGCGAAGGACGATGCGAGCCGCGACTACTTCACGCTCCTGTTCAAGTCGAGCCCGTTCGTCGACGCGCTCCGCCTTGCCGTGACCGGAATCCGCGAGGGTCAGAACATCGAGTATCCGCGTCTTGCTCGCGACCCGATTCCGGTACCGCCGGTCGAGGAGCAGGAGGCGATCGTCATGTACCTCGCCCACGCCCACCAGCGCATCAACAAGGCAATCGCCACCAAGCGTCGACTCATCTCGCTTCTCGAGGAGCAGCAGCGAGCTGTTACGAGCGAAGCGGTCCGAGGCGCGTTGACTTCATCTGCTGAACTTATTGACTCCGGGATTCCCTATGTCGGCCGAGTCCCGGCTGATTGGCGGGTGGAGCGGTTGGGTTGGCACATTTACCTTCTCGCGGGGTTCCCTTTCGAGAGTTCGGGCTTCATCGCTGACACAGATGGAATCCGGTTACTTCGTGGCGCGAACGTGGGAGTTGGCGGTGTCGCTTGGGACAACGTCGTCCATTGGCCAGCGGCGAGCGCAAGCGGCATGTCTGCGTTCTCCCTCACGGAAGGTGACCTGGTCCTGGGGCTGGACCGACCCGTGATCCGTGGGGGCGTGCGTGTTGCCCGGGTCTCCACCGCCGATGTCCCTTCGTTGCTCGTCCAGCGAGTCGCGCGGCTCAGGGCGCGCCCCACGCTCGAGTCGGAGTTCCTCAGGCTCGCGCTGGCAGGGCGGGGGTTTACGGACTACTTGGCCCCGATCTTTACGGGGATCAGCGTTCCCCACCTGAGCCCCAAGCAGGTGTGCGACTTCCGCTTGGCGGTCCCGCCGATCGAGGAGCAGCGGAAGATCGTCGCACGCGTTGCAGACGCACATCTCCGACTGGCGAGCGCTACAGAGGTGGCTCGTCAGGAGATCCGGCTTTTGGAAGAGTTCCGCACTCGCCTGACAGCCGACGTCGTGACGGGCCAGGTCGATGTGCGCTCGATCGAAGCGAGCCTGCCGTCGATCGACCTCGCAGACGTGTTCGCTGCGTCCGAAGACGCAGCCGATACAGACGATGACGAGACGGCCGACGGGGCCGACCTGGAGGACGAATGAGCGCGACGCTGATGAACGAGGAGAGTCTGGAGGCTCTCGTCGTCAAGCAGATGGTCGAGGCGGGATGGAAGCAGGGGATCATCGCCCCTGCACTCGCGGTCGTCGATGCTGACCGGCAGGTCGACGTGGCGTTCGCGCCCGGATACGGGTTCGACGTGCAGCAACTTGCCACCTTCCTGCAGGAGACCCAGCCGGCCGTTGCTGAGGCGGTCGGGCTTGGGGAGGACTGGGCGACGGAGACCCCAGCGCGGACGAAGTTCCTTGCCAAGCTCCAGGGCGAGATCACCAAGAACGGTGTGGTGCAGGTGCTGCGTCGCGGCTTCGGCCACGGTGCGGTGCCGCACATCGACTTCTACTACCCGATCCCCACACCGGGGAACACGATGGCCGAGGCGCTGCACGTCGCGAATCGGTGGGTCATCGCGCGGCAGGTTCACTACTCGCCGGTGGATGCGGGCAAGTCGCTGGACCTCGTCGCGTTCGTCAACGGCCTGCCGATCGCGACGTTCGAGCTGAAGAACTACATCACCAAGCAGACCGTCGCCGACGCCGTCGCGCAGTACCAGGTCGACCGCAACCCGAAGGAGCTGCTGTTCCAGCCCGGGCGGTGCCTGGCGCACTTCGCCGTCGATGACAAGCGCGTGAAGTTCTGCGCCGAGCTCGCCGGCCCGAAGTCGTGGTTCCTGCCGTTCGACAAGGGATACCAGGACGGCGCCGGCAACCCGCCGAACCCCGACGGGCTGATGACGGACTACCTGTGGCGGCAGATCCTCGCCCCGTCGTCGCTCGCCGACATCATCGAGAACTACGCCCAGGTCTCCACGACCAAAGATGCCAAGACGGGCAAGAAGTCCCAGAAGTCGATCTTCCCGCGCTACCACCAGCTCGACGTCGTGCGTCGTCTGCTCGCCGACGTCTCGGCGAACGGTGCCGGTCGCCGGTACCTGATCCAGCATTCTGCAGGATCGGGCAAGTCGAACTCGATCGCGTGGCTGGCCCACCAGCTCATCGAGGCCAAGCACGACGGCGCGAACGCCGTCGATTCGGTGCTGGTCGTGACGGACCGACGTGTGCTGGACAGTCAGATCAAGGAGACGATCAAGTCCTTCACGCAGGTCGGGTCGACGGTCGCGCATGCCGAGCACTCCAGCGACCTGAAGAACGCGATCGAGGCGGGCAAGCGGATCATCATCACGACGGTCCAGAAGTTCCCGTACATCGTCGGGAGCCTGGGCAGTGAGCACCGCGGTCGGAAGTTCGCTGTCATCATCGACGAGGCACACTCCTCCCAGACGGGCAAAGCTGCGGCCGCACTCTCCGGGTCGCTGTCGGCCGAGGGCGCGCAGGGTGACGAGGAGTCGGCTGAGGACATGCTGCTGCGGATGGTCGAGCAGAAGAAGCTGCCGGCCAACGCCTCCTACTTCGCGTTCACCGCGACCCCGAAGAACAAGACGCTCGAGCTATTTGGCGGGCCGGTTCCCGGCGAGGTGGGCAAGCGCCCGTTCCACTCGTACACGATGAAGCAGGCGATCCAGGAGGGCTTCATCCTCGACGTCCTGCAGGGCTACGTGCCCGTCGAGAGCTACTACAAGCTCGTCAAGACCGTCGAGGACGACCCGGAGTTCGACGCCACGAAGGCGTCGAAGAAACTGCGCGTTTACGTCGAGGGCCACGAGACCGCGATCCGCAAGAAGGCTGAGATCATGGTCGACCACTTCCACACCCAGGTGATCGGCAAGCACAAGATCGGCGGCAAGGCCCGCGCGATGGTCGTGACCAAGACGATCGCCCGCGCGATCGACTACTACGAGGCGATCCGCGACTACCTCGTCGAGCGCGGCAGCCCGTACAAGGCCATCGTGGCGTTCTCCGACTTCGAGCGGGACGGCAAGAAGGTCACCGAGGCCGGCTACAACGGCTTCCCTGGCAAGGAGATCCCCAACCGGATCCAGGAAGACCCGTACCGGATCCTTGTCGTTGCCGACAAGTACCAGACCGGATACGACGAGCCGCTGCTGCACTCGATGTACGTCGACAAGCCGCTGTCGAGCGTCCTCGCTGTACAGACTCTGTCGCGGCTCAACCGTGCCCGGCCGGGAAAGATCGACACCGCCGTGCTCGACTTCGCCAACACTGCCGAGGAGATCCAGGCCGCGTTCGAGCCGTACTACCGCACCACCGTTCTGGCTGGCGATACCGACCCGGACAAGCTGCACGACCTGCAGGGCTCGCTCGCACGGGTAGCGGTGTACTCCGATGAGGACGTCGAACGATTCGTGGCACTGTTCCTCGACAAGAACGTGGACCGGTCGCAGCTTGACCCGATCCTTGACCACTGCGCTGCCGAGTACATCGAGCAGCTCGACGAGGACGAGCAGATCGAGTTCAAGAGCCAGGCCAAGGCATTCGTGAGGACCTACTCGTTCCTCTCGCTCGTGCTGCCCTTCAGCAACGTCGGGTGGGAGAAGCTGTCGATCTTCCTCGGCCTACTCATCCCCAAGCTCCCTGCGCCGGAGGAGACTGATCTGTCGGCCGGCATTCTCGAGACCATCGATATGGACTCTTACCGCATCGAGAAGCGAGAGGAAGTCTCCATCGCGCTCGCAGATGCCGAAGGGGAGCTGGAACCGGTCCCCACCGGTGGCGGTAGCAGTGTCATCGACCCCGCGCTCGAGCGCCTGTCCGAGATCCTCAACCAGTTCAACGACCTGTTCGGCAACATCAATTGGGACGACGCCGACCGCATCCGCGAGCGGATCAGCACCGAGATCCCTGAAAGGGTCCTCGCGGACGAGGACTACGCCAACGCCCGCGCGAACAACGACGCCGACAACGCCAAGCTCGCCATGACCGCGGCGCTGAACAAGGTCATGCAGGGCATGCTTCGGGACGAGACGCAGCTGTTCAAGCAGTTCGTCGACAACCCGGACTTCAAGGCCTGGCTGACCGACGCCATATTCCGGTCTACCTACGACAAGAAGGCCGCCTGAACGCCAGCGCAAACACAGTCTCGACGTTCTGACGTGCCAAAACGCCGTTCTTCACAGGCGATGGGGGTGCTGCGAGGAGCGTCCAAGTCCTGCCGGACGTTTGCGCGCTGCGTGTCGGACACAGGGGCGAACCGGGGCCGCGAGGTGCGTGCGTGAACAGCGCATGGGGTTCGCCGTCGGTCCAGCTCGAACCCGTCGTCACCGCTCTGCACACCACCCAAGCCCGTCTACGCGACCATCACCACATCACCGACACCTGGCTACCCAGCCGCCAGTCCGTCCAGACCCTCATCGACGGCGTGACCCCGCTCGGCACGAGCCTGCACCGAGACGACGAGCCACTGTGGGTCGGCGCCGCTGCGGGTGCACCGGCGTTGCGACGAGCCGATGTCCTCGATCGTGAACGACACCGTCTACGACGGACTCATGCTCCACGGCGACCCCAACCAGCAGGACAAGCTCGGCATCCTCCCACCCGACGTTGAGGAGCCAAATCCGCCCGTTCTGGACCGGCCCGTGCGCGAGAGCCTCTGGATCGACGTGCGCGGCGAGGCGGACGGCAACTAATCCCCGCCGAGGGCGACGCTGCCGCCTGGGTGCTGCGAGGGCTCAGGAGCCGGCACGGGCTGCAGGCCAAGGACGTGCTCGTCGTCCGCCCGTTTCGTGCCGCGGCCGACCGGCTCAAGCCCCTGGTCCGCAGGACGTTCGGGCAGGGCGTCACCAGCGGCACCGTCCACGTCTCTCAGGGCAAGGAAGCCCTCGCGGTCATTCTGGTCCTCGGCGGCGGCACCCAAGGCGCACGATCCTGGGCCGCATCTCGACCGAACCTGATGAACGTCGCCATCTCCCGCGCCAAGCACCGGCTCTACGTCGTCGGCAATCGCGAGACTTGGCAACGGCTGCCGCACTTCGAGGCACTCGCGGCGAGGCTGGCTGTCTACGAGTACGGCTAACGGTCCAGTTGAACGGGCAACAGCCGCAGCACGAATCCGCTGACGGCGGGTCGGCACACGCACCGAGTCCTCGACCGGCCGCGAGACGTGAGCGTGGTCAATCCGCCCGGGGGACTCCTCCAAGGGGTGATCTTCATTGCTAGCGTTTGCGCCGATTGCCCCGCTTGTTCACGATCGACTGATGCCCCGCGAAAGGTCGAATACGACCCCCAGAACGCTCTACCGTCTCGTCGACCTCCCGGACATGCATGCCGCGGTCCGGGAGCGCTACTCCGACGATCTCGAATTCGAGACGACCGCGGTCACCGTCGGTGACCGTGAAGGCCTTCTTGTCTTCGGCGTGATGGCCACACCCGAGGCGAAATGGGCCCAGGACGTGCACAGCCTGACCCAGGTCGTGACACCGATCGGGAACATCACCGCCGCGGCTGCACTGCTCATCCGCCGCGGAGAGGACGGGGCGTGGGCGCTGACGTTCGGGATGGGGTTCCAGCTGATCGACCAGTCCTACGTCGATGCGAGCTTCGGCCAGCGCATCGCAATCCGGCTAGCCGACCCGGCGAAGATCTCCTCGGTGACCCGCAGCGCGATCGACTCTCGAGCCCAAGTCGCACGCGTCACCGTCCCCAACGGTGATGGTCTCAATGGCTTCGGGTTCGAGGCATTTGGCGAGATGGCGACTAGGCTCGTCGCCCGAGGAACCTCGTCGGGCCTCAGCGCGAAGAAGGACATGATCGCAGTCCGAGGTGCCGACGCGCTGAACATTCCGCTGGGACGCACGCCGGCCGAACTGCTCTCGGACCTGGACCACATCGAGACAATTCTGACGCAGGAACCGCCGATCGGTCTGGGCGTCCTCGAGCAGCTCGTCCCGATCAGCAAGCCCAGGACCTTGGTCAGCGAGTTGCAGGATCAGCTGGCAGCCGCGCTCGCCGATCCGGAGGGCAAGCAACTCGGCTTGGCCTGGCCGTTCGAGCAGATCGGGGACAACGAGCCGCCGACGCACTTCAAGCTCGTCGGAGGTGGGTCACGGAAGGGCATCCAGGAAGGGCTGCCGCTCCTTGACGACCTCATCACGCCGTTGAAGCAGACCAAAGACCCTGTCGCGAAACTCAAGGGGATGTCTGTCCAACTCTTCAGCGGTGACGAGGAAGCGATCAGTGCGCAGATCGCGGCACGCAAGTGGCTCGCGTTCGAGACAGGCCTGAACGGGAAGCGGTACTGCTTCTTCGGCGGGCAGTGGTTCCAGATGGACGCCCGGTACGCAGAGAGACTTCTGCAGCTGGCGGAGGGCGTCTTCCGCAAGCAGCTCGATCCGCCGCTGCCACCGTGGACTTCGCAGTTCAAGGAGGAGAAAGACTACAACCAATACCTTGCACTGCAGCTCGGTGGCCTGTGCCTTGATCGAAAGCTGGTCACGACGGACGCGCACCCCAGAGGGTTCGAGGCATGCGACGTGCTGCTGGACGACGGCACCTTGGTCCACGTCAAGAAGTTCGACTCATCAGCACCGGCGAGCCACCTGTTCGCACAGGCCTACGTCTCCACCGACTCGCTCGTCCGTGATGAGCAGGCTGTGTCGGCCCTCCGGAAGAAGGTCGAAAGCCTCGGCGGCGACCCGACGTGGGTCAAGGACCGCCCACCTCGTGTCGTGCTCGCCATGGCGCGCCACAAGCCCGTAACGGCACGTGAACTCTTCACGTTCTCGCGAGTGAACCTGGTGCGAGCGGCTCAGGACATCGAGAGTCGCAACGTCCCGCTGTTCGTAGCACCGGTCGCCGTCACGCGATGACGGCTGGATCGCTCGCCTGCGGCCCCGCCGAGATCCAACGGACCCGCGCGGTAGCGCATGCTAAGACGGCGCTCCCACGAGGTCCCGACCCAACGGCGGGACGCATGCTGCCGTCCACAGACCGCGACAGTTCTGACGGCCCTGGTTCGGGCCTCGACGTCGACGGGCCTCGACTCGACCAACCACATCTGTACACGCAATTCGGTTTCCGCCGATGGACGCGGTGGACCACATTCATCGTCCCGGGCCACGCCACAAGAACGCCGACAGCCGAGTGAACTCCGCAATCGCCAAGGTGGAGTACGCCGGGCATGTTGGCGGACGTTGGGTTCGTGGGTCCGCCAGGCGTTGCCCGCTTGTCGACGTCCTGGAAGGAGCCGTCCGGTAGTTGAGTCCTGATAGTGGTGTAACGCGGTTGGCGTGATCGTCTCGGCGAGACGTGATGCGGCCACCGCGTTACACCACTATCAGGACTCAACTCACGGGCGAACCGCCTGATCGTGCTGTCGGCGGGCTGCAGATCATCAGTGGGACCTGGGCGAGTCTTCGGATGAGCTGGAACCGCTTTGCGGGCTGAAAGGTTCAGGGGCTGCTGTCGTCGACTCCGACTCGGGGGCAACGGAGCTCGCCTGCTCTTCCACCTCCTGCGCGGAATCGAGAGTTCCAGCCTCAACTGGCTCTCGCTTTGCCAGCATGTCGCGCCACTTCGCTGTGGCCGGCTTGAACTTGGTGTCGTAGAAGGTCTTGACGTGGGGAGCGACGAGGATCGCTCCTACGACGGTTCCCGCTATCGCCAACTCTCTCCAGCCGAACTGAGAGCCGTCGCCGTCGCTCCCGTCATCCAGGAATGGATCGTAATCCAAGGAAGGGCCTTGGAAGTCCCCCACTGTGGGAGCATCTTGTGCCGTGCCGCCGCCCAGGTCCGACCTCATGTCGGCTTGGAGTGCAGCAATGGTCGCGTCGTTCCAGGTACGAGTTTCCCAGCTCCGGTTGTAGTGGGCGTAGCCACCTGTGCCTCGCGAGTGGTACTGCTCTTCTGCGTACTGCGCGCCCTTGTCGGTGAGCCCGTAGGCGCCAGGCTCGCCTTCCAAGTAGCCGTGCTGCTTGAAGAGCTCATTCATTTCGCGTGCCGTTCGGCCGAACTCGAAGCCCAGTACTCTCGCTGACTTTCCCATCGTCTACCGCCTTCCGGGGCCTGTGGCTCCAAGGACTGGGTGGACCTTACCTCGGGTGTTCGGGCTCGCAATAGGTTGGACTCGATCGAATCGCCGTGGCCTCTCGGCGGGACTGAGCCTCAGACTCGAGCGAGCCCACGGAAGGCGCGACGTAGGACCCTCCGCTTCTCCGGGTCGTCGGATGCACCCTGACGACGCAACGGCCCAGGGTCGCCATCCACTGCCAGCGTGTAGTCCTTCTCCAGCAGCAAGAAGGTGAGCAGTTCGGTGCCTGTGGACGCAGTCGCGTTGGGGTCGACCCGCTCGGGGTAGAGCCGGGCTACGCTCACCGAGCGCTGACCGTAGATACGACGCGCCAAGCGATCAGCATGCCAGCGGCGGAGCGAAGCGAGCCTGTCCACGGCGGATACAACTGCCGCGCACTCGGCGTCCAATATCGGCGCGTTCTTCATCCGGTCGCCGTCAGGGTCCTCGGTTCCAGCGTCCCACCGGTCCATGTGGCGGAGACGGATCGCTGCGAAGCCGTGTATCTCCCGTCGAGCGGCCTGTCGGTTCGAGTGCTCCTCTGCGTCCCGAGCGCCGAGGTGTAACGCGACGATGGTCGCCGCAGCCGTCACTACGGCGCCGGCCCACTCTCCAGCGCTCCCGAGCTCCATGGCTGCACGGTAGCGGGAGGTGGCAGCCTCCAAGATGTTGCGCATCGACACCGGGAACTCCAGGTCAACGCCATCTGCGGCCCGCCCATGGTGAGCACGTCTAATTGTCCGAGATGGAAGTTTTCACCTACCCTCTTCGCGGGTGAAACTTTCATGTCGGACAGGGGTGGCGTGTGATGAGGCCGTCGGATTGGTCGCCGGTGGGGTTGGACGCGGATCCGACGCCGGGTGATCCGGTGTTAGTGCTCTCGGGCGGGCAGGAGTATCTGGCGGTCGCGGACTCGATCGACAACGCTGCCGCTGCGATGAGTCGTCTCGATGTGGACGGAACTGTCTCGCAGGCGGTGGATGCGTTGATGGATACCAAGGAAGACACCATCGCCGAGATCCGCAAGGCGTATAGCCGGTATGTCGCTACGGGTGAGGCCCTGATGGGGTACGCCAGTTCGTTGGAGCGGGTTCAATCAGAGACCCTGGCCGCCCTGGAGCAGGCCCGGGCCGCGCGGGACGAGGCGGATGCTGCGTCCGGGTCGCGGGACCGTTGGCAGGAGCTGGCCGACGGTGCAAAGGACGAGGCGGAGAAGGCGGAGTATCAGCGGCAGGCTGACGAGGCCGGTGGTGATGCCGAGCAGGCTGCGTCCACGATTTCCTCGGCGCAGGGCACGATCGAGACGGCGGTCTCCGACCGGGACCGGGCTGCCGAGCATGCGATCGACCGGATCGAGGAGATCACCAGCTCCGGCGGGCTGAATGATGGTTGGTGGGACAACTGGGGTTCCAAGCTCGTTGCCGCGATCGCCGATATCGCGGACATGATCTCCACCATCGCCGGCATCCTCGCGATCATCGTGGCGTTCATCCCTGTGGTCGGTACTGCGCTGGCCGGGGTGCTGATCGTCATAGCCGCGGTGGCAGCGATCGTGAGCGCGGTCGCGAACATCACACTCGCTGCCACCGGGGAACGGTCCTGGGCCGACGCCGGTATAGCCATCGCAGGTGCCGCGCTGTCGGTGATCGGACTGGGCGCTGCGGCCAAGGCCGCGACCGGGTTGGCGAAGGGGATCGCGAAGTCGGGGGGCTTCCGGCAGGCGTTGAAGAAGGGGTGGTGCAAGTTCGGGTTCGGCAAGTGCTTCACCGCTGGCACCTCGATCCGTACGGTGGACGGCACCAAGGCGATCGAGGACATCGTCGTGGGGGACAAGGTCTGGACCCGCAACCTCGAAACAGGCGCCGACGAGCTGCAGGTGGTCGAAGAGACTTTCGTGCGCACCACCACGGAGCTGTTCCACCTGACCATCAACGGCACGGCTGTGTCCACGACGGCGGAGCACCCGTTCATGGTCCAGAGTCGCGGTTGGCTGGATGCCGCATTCCTCAAGGTGGGCGACCTGCTGGTCACCGAGACCGGCACCGCGACAGTCGATGCGATCCAGACTGAACAGCGCGACGACGCGGATGCGGTGACCGTCTACAACTTCCACGCCGCCACCAATCACAACTACTACGTCTATGCCGGCGAGACTCCGATTCTCGTCCACAACGCCGCCCATGTGCCTGAAGGCGCGGTGTACAAGGTCGACGAGCTAGGCCGCCCGTCAGGGATTGAGGCGAAGCTGACGGAAAAGACGATCGGGGGTAAGACGAAGCCTGACGTGGATGATCCGCCCGGCTACGATCCGAACGTCCATCAGAAGGGGCACCTCCACGGAGCACAACTAGGAGGGTCGAACACTCATCCTGCGAACTTCGTGTCACAGTTCAAGCGGGCAAACAGTCCTTGGCAGAGAGCCATCGAAGGTGAAGTGCGTAAGGTTGTGGAGTCCGGTGAAGACGTGATGTACAAGGTGACCCCTCATTACAGCGGAACCGCGGATGTCCCGCACGCGATCCATTTCGAGGGTACGGGCACCGCTGGGTATGAGCTGGACTTCACCCTCATGAACCATGAAAACTTTCCCAAGCTCTCAGAGTCGAGTGACTTGTATCCCAAGGTGGATGGTCTACGGTTCGGAACGAGAGGTTCGTGATGCCCCAACACATTGACCGACTGATCGAGGCTGCCCGTCTCGTGCCACGGGCTGAGGCCTTTGACTGGGACCTGGCAGAGCGCACCCTTGGGATCGAGATCCCTCCGGACTACCGCACATTGCTCGACGCGGGAGGAGCGGGCCTCTGGTTCCGGTACATCCGGTTGTACGCGCCTGCCGAGCGCTATACGGAACGCAACTTGCTCGAGTCATCTGGCGAGTTCGACGACCTCAAGTTCTCCTGGGAAGAGGGCTACTCCGATCCACCGGACGACCTGTCCAATGATGCACGGTTGATCCCATGGGCATCCACCACAACGGGCGAGAACCTGTACTGGCGGACCGATGCTGACGCGCCCGCCGACACCTACCCGATCTATCTCGAGAGCGCCGATGGTGACGAGTGGGAGAGGTTCGACATGTCGGTCACGGACCTCCTCGTCGGAATACTGCGCGGTGACGTGCAGAGCGAGCTGTTCTCGCAGCGGGAACTGCGCGTGGATGAGGTGTTTAGGCCTTACGACGAGCAGTAACCAGCGCCTCCGTGTGCGCGGTCATGCGCCAAGAGGCCGACGCCGAGGCATCAACACGCAACTGAGTGTTGAGCCCGAGCGCCCGCCTCTCGCTACCGCGATGACGCAGCACACCGTCTGGCCTCGAGACGAGGTTGTTACGGCCAGTACGAGGACATCATTGTCGCGGGCGACCTCGGCGTTGAGCCGCTGGAGCTTCTCCTCGACGATGCGCTGTGCGTCGGCGGCCCTCCAGCATGCGGAGAGGCAGCAGGAGGTTCGGGACTTGACCCACCCATCCATTTGGCACCCGAATGAACCTGGTACCAACCCGATGGAATCCTGTACTATCTAGTCGGCGAGCAGCCGTTCGCCCTAGTGATTCAGGGCTTCCGCCCGAATCCCACCGACTTGTCGTGGCGTCGATTTCTCGGCCGATTAGGTCCAGAGGTCGCAGGTTCAAATCCTGCCCCCGCTACAAAGGAAGGGCCTGATCAGCAGAAATGCTGATCAGGCCCTTCGGTTTTCCCGGGTCTGCGGGTCGAACTTTCCGTAAGTAGCGCGCAGGCAGGGCCACCAGCCCGTAGAAGTGCTGGTGTGACTACTCACCTGACTCCCACTGCGGCCGACAACGGCCGCGTCTTCACTGGTCTGACTGCTGCTGATGCTGCTCGTGTGGCGGCGGCGATTTCCGCTGAACGTGCGCCGTCGACGCTGACGTCATACGCCGCGGCGTGGCGCCTCTTCTCTCGGTGGTGCACTAAGCGGGGCGGGCTTGGTTGCCAGCGGACGCGACAGCCCAGGCAAGGGCGGTCTGAGGGCACCGGATCGATTCGTCCTTCCTCGAACGTGCCGTCCTCGGACGATGCTCAGGGGGCACCACGTCCGGTCCGAAGGAGCTACGGCGCACTGCGCTGACCAGGGCCCCTGGCCGGCGCGGTGCTGGTGCTGCTGCGGACGGTCAACGAGGTGGCCAGCTCGACGTGCCGGGACGTCGGCGGCTTGCCGGTCGACATCGCAATGATGGCTTGGACCGCCGTCCGTCCCATTCCGTCGAGGTCCTGGTGAACGGTGGTCAATGGTGGTGTTGTCCAGGACGCTTGGGGCGTGTCGTCGAATCCGGTGACGCTCAGGTCGTCGGGGACCCGGATCCCGAGCTCGTGCGCGGCCGCCAGCACGCCGACGGCGAGCTCATCATCGGCTGCCATGATCGCGGTCGGTGGGTCCAGCGCCGACAGGAGGTCATGTGCGTGTCTCGCGCCGGTGGCGACGTCGAACTCATCAGTGCGGACCAGCGCGGGGTCAACCTGGATTCCTGCGGCGTCCAGCGCCGCAGTGAAGCCGTAGAAGCGGTCGCGTGCGGCCTCGGAGAGCTCGGGTCCACCGATCCAGCCGATGCGTCGGTGACCGAGCGCGATGAGGTGGGCCGCGGCCGTGCGTGCACCGGTCCAGTTGGACGAGCTGACGCTGACCATGCCTTGGTGATTGGTGTCGACGGGGTCGACCATGACGAACGGAACGCCGGCATCGGCCGCCGCCTCGATCAGCGCACCCGGTCTGGCCAGTGTGAGCCCGACGATCCCCGTGACACCGGCCGCGCGCTGCTCGGCGACCCACTCGCGGGCCACCGTCCGCTGCGTCCGCACCTCGCGCTCAGGGGCGAGCCGGGTGAGCAGGTCCAGCTGCCCGTCTGACGCCTCCGTCAGTACCCCTTGAAGTACACCGAGGATGTAGGGCGATGCGGGGATGTCGTACACGACGGCGATGGCACGTCGGGTCGCTGTCGGCACGTGCGAGGTCGTCGGCCGGTAGTCGAGCGCGGCGACGGAGCCGAGCACGCGCTCCCGGGTCGCACGTCCGACGTCGTCGCGGCCGTTGAGCACCTTGGAGACCGTGGCCTTCGAAACCCCGGTGGCAGCCGCGACATCCGCCAAGGTCGTCCGCCGGGTAGCCGAACGATCAGCCATGCGTGCCTCCTCTCATTCGAAATAGTTTCGCGACCATGTTCGCACCATACCCGAATTCTCGGCTCCGAAGTCGACCCTTGCCCGGCATGTCGGCCTCCTATAGTCTGCAACACGCAGTGCACAGTTGCGAAACTATTTCGGCGGACTCAAGGAGGAGTCATGAGGTCACGGTTGAAAAGCACGAGGAGCCGGGGACGCGTCGGCGTCTCGGTCGTGGTCGCGGGGGTGCTCGCCCTCGGTCTCGCTGCATGTTCAGGAGACGGTGGTGGAACCCCGGGCCTCGACGGCAACACGCTCAAGATGTACACGTGGATCGGCGGCGAGGCCGACGAGCAGCAGTGGAGCGACTACATCGCCGGAGGAGAGCACGCCGACCCGAATGTGGCGGTGAGCGTCTCAGGCCCGCCGATCGGCGACTACTACACGAAGCTACCCACCGTGATGAGGAGCAGTAGCGCGCCTTGCCTGGTGACGTTCCAGAACGGCCGGGTGAACCCCTACGTGCAGGGGCTGGAGCCGCTGGACGACCTGGCGAAGAAGAACAAGCTCGACCTGTCGGCGTACAGCCCGGCGATGCTCGAGCAGCTCAGCGTCGACGGCAAGCTCTACTCCCTCCCGTTCAACGCCGGGCCCACCGTGATCCTCTACAACAAGAAGATGTTCAAGGACGCCGGCGTGGCCGAACCCACCAACGACTGGACGATCGACGACTTCATCGCGACAGCGAAGGCGACCACGAAGAACGGCGTGTACGGCTTCGCGATCGGCCAGGCATCGAACCCCATCGCCACCCTCATGGCGGCCGATGGCCACCCCTGGGCGGACGAGAACGGTCCGCTGCTCGACGACCCGAACTTCCACGACGCGCTGCAGCTGCTCGTCGACCTGTCCAACAAGTACAAGGTCGCGAAGCCGCTCGAGGCGGGCGGCAGTTTCCCCGACATCGACGCATTCAGCACAGGTCAGGCGGCCATGGAGATGCAGGGGCTGTGGGATCTCCAGCACGCGCAGGAGAATCTCGGCAAGGACAATGTCGGCATCGCCGTCATTCCGAGCAAGAGCGGCGCCTCCAAGGGGTTCATCGGCGGATCGGGCTTCGCCATCACGAAGACCTGCGGCGACAAGCAGAAGGCATTCGATGCCGTCGAGGCGATGACGAGCAAGAGCGGACTCGAGTTCGTCACCACATCGCAGGCCTCCGTGCCGGCGCGGCTCGACGCGCTGGACGCCTGGTCCACCAACGTCGGATCGCCGGCGTTCACCGCGGTCATCAAGCAGATGACCGGTGACGCGACGCCCTCGCCCGTACCGTCGAACCAGGCTCAGCTCGACACGCTCCTGACGCAGTACGAGGTGGACGCCTTCTCCGGTAAGAGCACGGTCGCCGAAGTGCTGCAGCAGGTGAAGGCTGGCCTCGCGCAATGACGTTCGTGCGTCTGGACCGTGCGGAGGAAGAGGTCTCCGACGGGTCCATCGCCCAACCGGACCGCCCGAGGGACCGGCTTCGCCGCCGGCCCCTCGGGGGCCCCCGCTGGGTGGGGTGGGCCTTCGTCCTCCCAGGCCTCATCGGGCTCGCGGTGTTCATCGTCATACCGCAGGTCGCCTCGCTGATCCTCGGATTCTCCGACTCGACCCTGCTGGGAGGCACCCAGTTCACGGGCACACAGAACTACGTCCGGCTGCTGCACGACACGCAGTTCCTCAACAGCGTCATGGTGACGGCGATCTTCGTGCTCGTGTACGTCCCGGCGAATATCGCGATCTCGATGGCGATGGCGATGTGGCTGAAGACCCGCATCGCGGGCCGCAACTGGCTCCGTGTGATCTTCCTGATCCCAGCCCTGTCACCGATGGTGGCAAACGCCGCGGTCTTCCGGTTGCTTTTCCAGAAGGATGGCGCCGTCAACCAAGCTCTGGCGGCGATCGGGCTCGGGCCGATCCCCTGGCTGAGCGACGGCAACTGGGCGCTGGTCACCGTGATAGGTGTGTCACTCTGGCAGTCGTTCGGCTACAACATGATCGTGCTCGGCGCGGGCATCGACTCGATAAGCCCGGACGTCATCGCGGCGTCACGGATCGACGGCGCCGGCCGGTTCCGTCGCCTGGTCTCGATCACGCTGCCGCTGGTCAGCCCTGCCCTGTTCTTCACCACAGTGCTGACCGTGATCGGCGCCTGGCAGACCTTCGCCCAGGCCTACGTGATCACGGGCGGGGGCCCGGGCAACAGCACGATGACGATCATGCTGTACCTCTATCAGACCGCCTTCACGAACAACCAGCTCGGCTATGCGTCGGCCATCGCCACCGTGCTGTTCGTGATCATCGCGATCTTCACGCTGTTCCAACTGTGGGGACAGAGGAAGTGGGTCCACTATGACTGAGCAACGTCTGCCGAAGTCGGGACCGAACTGGCGTCGCAGGGGGCGCGCCGTTGGGTTCGCCGCCAACACAACGGTCGCCTGGCTGTTCGCGCTCGTGTTCTCGTTCCCGCTGATCTGGACCTTCTTCACCGCGCTGAAGCCGGCGAACGAGGTGTTCGCAGCGCAGATCAACTTCATCGGCTCGAAAGTCCTCTGGTCCAACTTCGTGGACGCGTGGACCGAGGTCGACTTCGGGCGCCTGCTCCTGAACAGCCTGGTCGTAGCCGCCATCTCGACCGTGCTCACCCTGGTCGTCGCGACCCTCACGGCGTTCGCGTTCGCGAGACTGCAGTTCCCGGGCCGAAGCGCCGTCTTCCTGCTGTTCGTCATCACGCTGACCCTGCCGAGCGAGGTCGCCGTCGTGCCCCTGTTCCTCGCCTTCGACCAGGCGTTGCTCGCCGACACCTGGGTGGCTCTGATCCTGCCAGGCCTGTTCGGAGCCTTCGGAGCGTTTCTGCTCCGGCAGTTCATGCTCCAGATCCCGGCGGAGCTGGAGGAGGCAGCCCGGCTCGACGGAGCGTCCACCTGGCGCATCCTCATCAGCGTCATCGTTCCGCTGGTGCGACCAGCCTTGTCGGTGACGGCGATCTTCACCTTCCTGGGCAGCTGGAACAGCTTCCTGTGGCCGCTGATCATCCTCAACAGCTCCGATAAGTGGACGATCCCCATCGGGATCGCCGGGTTCACGACCCAGACCGGAACGCAATGGGAGCTGCTGATGGCGGCATGCGTGATGACGATCGCTCCCGTGGTGATCGTGGTCGCCCTCGCCCAGAGACAGCTGGTGGCCGCGATCGGCGCGGGCGCCTTCGGCGGCCGTTGAGCCCTGAGTGACGGAGAGACGTGAACCTCGACCCCTCGACCCCTCGACCCCTCGACCCCTCGACCCTGTCGGTAGACCCGGGGCAAAGCGGCCCTGCTCAACATCACGGAAGGGAACAGCCATGACATTGATGTCACGCACGCGAGAAGTCTCTGTTCGAAGGATGGGCCGGTGGCGAGCGGCTGCCGGATCTGCCGGCGCGGCAGCCCTGCTCCTGAGCGGTCTGGGCGCATCGATCGCCCAGGCGGCACCACCGGAGAAGGACACCGTCTACTACGCGTCACCCGACGGTCGTGACGACGGGCAGTGCCAGGAGCAGCACCCGTGCTCGCTGGAGCACGTGCAGGGCGTCGTGCGACACGCGGCCGCCAAGGGGAAGGACGATGTCACCGTCGTGCTCGCCGACGGCACCTACCGCATCGACCGCCCGCTCGAGTTCCGTGCGCAGGACGGTGGCCGGGACGGGCGCACCGTGCGCTGGACGGCTGCTCCGGGCGCGCACCCCGAGATCTCGGGCTCGACCCAGCTCTCGGGCTGGCAGCAGTACGACGAGGCCGCGAACATCTACGTCGCGGACACGCCGGTCGGTCTCGAGACCCGGCAGCTCTACGTCGACGGCGTCGCCGCGCCGCGGGCCGCGACCAGCCTGGCGCTGAGCGACCTGACGCTCACCCCGACGGGGATGACGATCGACAATCCTGCGCTCGCCTACCTCGTGGACCTGCCAAAGCAGGACCGGATCGAGTTCGAGTCGCTCGGTGACTTCACCGACCGCTACTCCCCGGTGCAGAGCATCGAGGGCAGCACGATCACGATGGCCCAGCCCGCCTGGGACAACAACACATGGGGCTGGGACACGGTGCAGTACTCGCTGCTCGCCGAGTCGAAGTGGTTCCTGGCGAACTCGCTCAGCTTCCTGGACCAGGCGGGGGAGTGGTACGTCGACCCCGACGCGGGGAAGCTCTACTACAAGCCCGCGGACGGCGTGAACCCACAGGACCTCGACATCGAGCTCCCGCGGGTGGAGACGCTCGTCAGCGTCGGCGGCACCTACGACGCCCCCGTCTCCCACCTGGAGTTCAGCGGTCTCACCTTCACCGGGACCTCCTGGCTCGGCCCCTCCTCGGCCGACGGGTACGCCAGCCAGCAGAACGGGGTCTACATCAAGGGCGAGTTCGAGTACCGCCCCGCCGACGCCTTCACAAGCTGCAGCCGCGGCTGCGAGCAGTACGAGCGGACGCGCAACGCCACGTTCCAGGAGCCTTCCGCCGTGCAGGTGTCCGCCGCCGACCACATCACGTTCGCGCGGAACACCTTCCGCAACCTCGGGCAGTCGGGCCTCGGCATCGGCAACGACGCCAACGCGACGCTCACCGGGATCGGGCTCGGCGCCAGCAACATCGACGTGACCGGCAACGTGTTCACCGAGGTCGGTGGCCACGCCCTGTTCGTGGGCGGGGTTCGGGCGGACGCGCATCACCCCAGCGACCCCCGGATGACGAACCAGGACATCCTCATCGCGAACAACACCATCAGCCACGTCGCCGTGGAGTACCAGGACAACTCCGGCATCCTCAGCACCTACGTGACCAGGGCGCAGATCGTCCACAACGAGGTCGCGAACCTCCCCTACGCAATCGACACCGGTTACGGCTGGGGGATCAACGACGCCGGCGGGTCCCAGGAGTACGTCCGCCGCGGGTACTACAAGCACAACCCGCTCTACCAGACGCCGACGACGCTCAAGGACAACCTGATCGCGGGCAACCTCGTGCGCGACATCAAGCCCGACTTCGCCGACTCCGGGAACATCTACAACCTCTCGGCGAGCCCGGGGACGGTGATCGAGGACAACTACATGTACAACGTCTCCGGCGTCGGCATCTATCTGGACGAGGGCAGCCGCTACATCCTCTCCCGGCACAACGTCCTGAGCGGCTCGAACCCGTGGGTGTTCACCAACGCGTACGCCGACGGCAACGGCACGAATGACAACACGCTGCAGGAGAACTGGTACAACTCCGGCGGTGCCCAGATGCCGAACGCCGAGGAGCGCAACAACCGGCTGATCGACAACGTGCAGGTCAGCGGGAACAACTGGCCCAGCGCTGCGTGGGAGGTCATCTGCGCGGCGGGCGTCGCCCCCGAGTACCGCACGGAGCTCAACGCCAACCTCGGCGGTATCGACCCGCGGTGCGAGACCGTCGCCGCGACCGAGACCCCGTAGCGCAACTGCCGGCACTGCCGGCACTGCCGGCACTGCCGGCAGTGCTGGCACTGCCGGCAAGGCGCCCCCGCGACGTCCGTGGCGCGGGGGCGCCGTCGCCCGTCTCCCGACCCCAGATCATCAACGCTGCCTTCACCGACGCCGACCGGCCCGGCGTCGTCGACACCTATGTCCATTGCCTGCGCCGCCAGACGGAGCCCGGGATCGTTCGTGACCGTCTGCGTGACCGCGAGCCTGTGGATCCACTGGCTGGTGCGGCCGTCGGTGTAGGGGGAGTAGAGAGTCGAGAGCGGCAGCGGCCGGCCTGCGGCGCCTCGGCCGACGCCGTCTTCAGTGTGCGCGAGGACGAGGTCGGCATCGTGGCCGACCAGGGCCACACATCAGCTGGGCGGCGTCGGAGTTTCAGAGGCCGCCTGCGTCATCCTGGCACGCTGCCCAGCAGCCGTTCGGCCATGAAGAGATGGAAGTCGACTGACAGTTGCAGGTCGTCGACATGCACACGCTCGTTGACGTTGTGGAAGCCGCTGGTCAGGACGGGAGAGGGCGTGTTCAGGTACGGGTTAACCCCATAGGCAACCGTGTTGGCGACAGCCCGCAGATGGACCGAGTCCGTGAAGCCCGAGTCGAGGATGGGAAGGACAGTCGGTGACTGGGGCGTGGTGGCGAGGAAGTCCTTGATCGCGGTCATGAGCTCGGACTGAGCCGGTGAGCTGTTTCCGGCCACGAACGGCTCAGGCCATGACAGCGTGTAGGCGACGTCGTCGCCCAGGCGGCTGCGGATGTCTTGCTCGACCTGAGCGGCAGTCGCCCCCGGCACGACCCGACAGTCCAGCTCGGCGGAGGCCTCGCCCGGGATGATGTTGCGGACAGTCGACGCTTTGAGCATCGTGGGCGCCATGGTCGTTCCTCCCATTGGAGGTAGGGCGCCGGCGAGGCTGGGGTGCAGGCGACCGGCGATCTCGACAGCAGAATCGACGTCGGTGACCGGGTTGTCCAGCACGGTGGTCAATGCCTCGATCAGCCACGGGGTCGATTTCGACGTCGGCAGGCCGCGGTCGAGGCGTGTGAGCAGCTTCGACAGGGCAGGGATCGGATTCGAGCCTGCACTGGGACGAGATGCGTGACCGGCTTCGCCGATGACCGATAGGCGGGCGGGGAAGGTTCCCTTTTCGCCGAGGCTGACCGTAAGGAAGCTTCGTCCTTCCAGTTCGAGAAGCTCGCCTCCGCCCTCGTTAACCGCCATCTCCGGTCGGATGTCGGGCCGCTGCTCGAGCAGCCATCGCATCCCGACGTCAGCTGTGCCGTCCTCCTCATCGGCCACGGCCAGGAACCACAGATCACCCCGGGGGCGGAAGCCACGCCGCGCGAGGGTCGCCATTGCGACGGCACGTGCCGCCACCTCGCCCTTCATGTCGAGCGCTCCACGACCGTGCAGGAAACCCTCGTCGTCGATCACTCCTGCGAAGGGCGGGTGCAGCCAAGAACCCCGGTCCGCCGGGACGACGTCGGTGTGACCGACAAAGGCGAGCGACGGACCTGTCCCGTCGCCACGAATGCGGGCGATGAGGTTCGCACGGTGGGGTTCACGCGCGACGAGTTCGCACTCGATTCCTGCGGCCGAGAGGTACGCCGCAAGGTGTTCGGCGGCCAGCGTCTCGTGGCCGGTCATCGTCGTCCCCGTGGGGTCCGGGATGTTCGAGGTGTCGATGCGGATGAGGTCTCGCGCGAGGTCGACCACGCTCATGACGGTGTGCCTGTGTCGAGCCTCGCGCGGGAGGCAGCGTCGAGTCGCATCTGAGCGAGCTGCTGAGCAGCTCGGCCGGGTGTGGTCCGATCGCGCTCCGCCGTGGACAGGATGGAGTCGACCGTCTCGAAGACCCGCGCGACCCGCTGGCGAGCGACAAGCTCGTCACCGCCATCCTTCTCGACAACGCCCTGGATGAGCCCGCCCGCGCTGGCGACGTAGTCAGGCACCCAGGTGATCCCACGAGCCACTAGCTCATCCTCGACGTCCGGCGTCACAAGCTGGTTGTTGGCGGCGCCACACACCACCTCGGCGCGCAGGCTTCGAGCTGAGCTGGTCGACAGGGTTGCGCCGAGAGCGCACGGGGCGTACACGTCCAGGTCGTGGTGGGAGGAGACGTCGTCGACCAGCCTCACGTCGGGGAGCTCGGCCAGAACGCGATCGCGTGCGGCGGGTGACAGGTCGCTGGCGAGGACGTGGGCGCCGCCGTCGACCAGCAACCGTGCCAGGTGGAAGCCGACCTTGCCGAGTCCTTCCACGCCGACGCAACGGCCCTCGAGGTGGGAGGCTCCCCAGACGTGCGAGGCTGCAGCGCGCATCGCCTGGAAGACGCCGAACGCGGTAAGCGGGCCTGAGTCGCCGGAACCACCACGCGCAGGGGTGCGCGTCCCCACGTGCTCGGTGCGCCGCCCGATGATGTCGAGATCCTCAGACGTCGTGCCGACGTCGCCACCGGTGATGAACGTCCCCCCGAGGGACTCGACCAATTCGCCGTAGGCTTCGAGGAGCGCGGGGGTCTTGATCTCCGCGGGATCGCCGATGATGACAGCCTTCCCGCCGCCAACGTTCAGGCCGGCAGCTGCCGCTTTGTACGTCATGCCTCGCGAGAGCCGCAGGACATCGGTCACCGCTGCCCGCTCGTCCCGGTACGGATAGAACCGCGTACCGCCATAGGCGGGTCCGAGAGCAGTGCTGTGGACGGAGATGATCGCCTTGAGCCCAGTGGAGCGATCCTGTGCGTAGATGAGCCGCTCGGGAGCGGAGTCTTCGCCCGCATCTGGATCGAAGATGGATTCGCCGCGTCGTGCTGCGTGTTCGTCCGGAGCGTGCGTCATGGCTGTCAGACTTTCTGGTAGTCAAGCATTCGGATGAGATCATGTTGATCGGCTGTCACGGATGGGTCAATCGTGGTGTAATCAGCTTGGCAAAAGCACCAGATCATCTGGCCCGTTAGTGAGGTGGCACGTCATAGTGCTCAACATCGACCGCCTCGACGCTGAACTGCTGTCGGCGCTCGCCCGCGATGCGCGCGTAGGCATCGTCGAGCTGGCCAAGACGTTGGGTGTCTCGCGCAATACGGTCCAGGCCCGGATGTCGCGGCTGGAGAAGGCTGGGATCTTCGAGGGCTTCGTACCCCGGATCGACCTGACCGACATCGGCGTGGAGGTGGAGGCGTTCGTCACGCTGACCTTGCAGCAAGCGCAGTTCGACTCGATCGTCGACCGTCTCGAGGCCATGCCCAACGTGCTCGAGATCCATGTCACGACCGGCGGTGGTGACCTGCTGGTGAGGTTGTCCGCCAGCACACTGGCAGAGCTTCAGGACCTGCTCCACGCCATCGTCGAGCTTCCGGGAGTCGCGCAGTCCGACACGACGGTTTGCCTCACGACGCCGGTGCGGTACCGCGTGCAGCCCTTGCTGGAGAAGGTGACAAAGGACGCGAGCTGGGGGAGGGCGGCCCCAGCTCGCCGCGTCGACGAGCAGGGCTCCCGTCGCTCACCTGGCTGAGCAGGACTCTTTCCAGTATCCCCAGACCCACGCTGGGCGCCGGTTCGAGTCGGCGTCGTGCAAGGCGATCTCCAGATCGATCACCCGGGCCAGTTCAGTTCGGCCAGGTCGTCCAGCTCCGTGGGCGGTCGACGAGCCGGCTGCGTCATCGGGTGGTCGCCAGCCCCGCCAAGGAGGCGCAGGCCCTTCGCATGAGGTCGGTTGACTGCCCTGGCGAGAAGTTCTCGCGCAGGGAGAAGCCGCTCAGGATGGCCTGGATCGCGAGAGCGATGTCGGCCGCCTCGGCAGGTGTGGTGCGACGCACGGAGCCACCGGACTCGGTCACCACCCGGTCGACCAGGTGTCGAGCGATCGCGCGATTCTCGGCGGATGTCGCGGCGGTGAGCTTTGTCGTCAGGCTCTCGTCCTCGGCCGCGGCCAGGATCACCTGAAGGGCGAACATGTCCTGGGCGGCGGTGTCGCCCTGGTAAGCCGCGAACCATGCTTCGAGGAACGCGTCGATCGCCTGCTCGAGGGTCAGGGACGGGTCCTCAATCCGGTCAAGAAACCCGTGGATGCGCGCGAGATTTTCGTTGATCAACGTGACGAGCAGATCGTTCTTGCTGCCGAAGATCGAGTAGATCGCCCCAGTGGTGAGGCCGGCGGCAGACGCGATGGCCTCGACCGAGACCGAAGCACCGTCCTGGCTGACCAGGATGCGGGCCGCATCGAGCAGCGCCGCCCGGTTCGCCGCCTTGGCTTCTGCTCGAGTCAGTCGCATCAAATCCTCCAAGCACTAGACAGCCGACAACGACGCTCTTACAGTAACGCAACTATAGCAATAACGACATGATCAAACGTAGGGAGTCGGATGTCCCCGGTCATCGGTGTGGCGCTTGAGCAGCGGAGGCGTCGTTCGTTGCCGCCGCAGGCGTCGCTCGTCCTGCGTCGAACCAGGCGCTTCGTGCTGTCATTGCTGGCGTTGGTCGTCCTGTCGTTCGCCATGCTCCAGCTGATCCCGGGCGACCCTGTGCGGACGGCCCTCGGTCCAGGAGCCGACCAGCAACTCGTCACGGAAACGCGGGCTCAGCTCGGCCTCGACCGACCGGTGCTGGAGCAATTCGGCACCTACCTTCGCGACACCGCCACGGGTGACTTCGGCACGTCGATCACGACTCGCCAGCCGGTCGGCGATGTCCTGGCACAACGGCTCCCCGGAACGCTGCTGTTGACCGCCCTTTCCTTCGTCCTGACTCTGGGCGTGGCGGTCCCGCTCGGGCTTGCGGTCGGCGTGGCCTCTCGCAACGGACGCCGTCGGCTCCTCGGAGCGATCTTCACCGGCACCGCCGGCCTCCTCAGCGTGCTCCCCGAGTTTCTGCTCGCCGTCGCGATGGTGTTCGTCCTCGGGGTCTCCCTGGAACTGCTGCCCGTGGCCGGCCAGGTCGGCTGGCAGTCGTACATCATGCCCGTGCTGGCCCTCTCGGCCGCGCCGACCGCGGTGCTGGCCCGCCTCGTCCGTGTCGAAACCACCTCGGCGCTGCAGGACGGGTACGTGCAGACCGCTCGTGCCAAGCGGCTGTCCCGGAGCACGATCTACCTCAGGCACGTGCTGCCCAACGCGATGACGTCGGCGCTGACAGTCGGAGGGCTCCTCTTCGGAGGGCTCATCGCCGGCACGGTGCTCGTCGAGAACATCTTCTCGTGGCCGGGGCTGGGCAGCACGATGGTGTCGTCCATCATTGGCAAGGACTATCCCGTCGTGCAGGCGATCATCCTCGTCTACGGGGCGGGCGTGCTCCTGGTGAATCTGCTGATCGACCTGCTCCTCGCTTGGGTCGACCCCCGTTCCTCGGTGCTGGACAACTGATGCGCACCGTGATGGGCGTGCGGCGCCGACAGTCACCCTTGGGGATCCTGGCGATGACCCTATTAGGTCTGCTCGCTGTGACTGCGATCTTCGCTCCTATCTTCCTGGGAGATGCGGCAGGCCGCACTGACGTGGCCTCGGCGCTACAAGGGCCGTCAGGCGCGCATTGGCTCGGCACCGACGATTTGGGGCGTGACAACCTGGCGAGGGTCCTAGTGGCAACCCGCCTGTCGCTCGTGCTGGCACTCGGGGCGACTTCGATCGGGGTCTCCGTCGGTCTGGTGCTGGGCGGTTTGGCGCTGCTTCGCGGCATTGGGGCGACGATCACGGCTGGCATCAACGTCGCCGTTGCCTTCCCCGGCATTTTGCTGGCGCTCTTCTTTGCGACGATCTTCGGGGTCGGAAGCCTCAGCGCGATGGGCGCGGTCGGCCTCGCCATGTCTCCGAGCTTCGCGCGCCTGATGTACACGCTCGGCTCGAAGGTCAATGAGCTGGATTACGTCAAGGCTGCACGACAACTGGGCCTGAGCCGTCGTCGGGTGTTCCGACGCTACGTCCTGCCCAATATCGCCGAGCCGCTGATCGTGAACGCCACCATTGCCGCAGGATCCTCCTTGGTCGTGCTGACAGCACTCTCGTTCCTCGGCCTCGGCGTCCAGTCGCCGGACTACGACTGGGGTCTTCTCCTGGACTCCAGCCTCGATCGGATCTACATCTCGCCCGCCGCTGCTCTCGGACCGGGCGTGGCTATCTGTCTCGCCGGCATCGCCTTCACGCTGGCAGGCGAGCGGATGATCCAGCGCGGCTCCCACGCGCGAACGGTGGTGGCGGCGTCGCCTTCCGTTGGCATCGTGCAACAAGAGCCGCGAGCTGGCGGAAGTGCAGTGTGCGTCAGGAACCTCCGGGTGGCGTTCGCGGAACGTGACGGCAGCGAGCGAGAGGTGGTACACGGCATCTCGTTCACCATCGCTCCTGGTGAACGGGTGGCGCTGGTGGGCGAGTCGGGATCGGGAAAGACCGCGACAGCGCTGGCCGTCGCCGGCTTGCATGTCGACGGAGCGAACGTCACCGCTGACGAGCTGCGGGTGGCGGGTTTCCCGGTGGTGGGCAGCCCGACTCGCGCCCAGCGACGCTTGTTGAAGGAGCGCGTCGGCGTCGCGTTCCAGGATGCGGCTCGCTCCTTCAACCCAGCTCTTCGCGTGGGGGCGCAGGTGGGCGAGGCCGACTTGACGGGAAGCCGTCGCGAGCGTCTGGGACGCGCGATCGTCCGGCTCGGTGACTTGAAGGTGTCGGCACCCGAACTCCGGGCACGGCAGTATCCACATGAGTTGTCTGGGGGAACGCTCCAACGGGCCATGACGGCGATGGCCCTGGCGGCCGAGCCGGAGCTGCTCATCGCCGATGAGCCGACGACGGCGCTGGACGTCACCATTCAGGCCCTTGCGCTGCAGAATCTGACTGCCGCCCTCGATCGCTCGGGTGCCGCCCTGCTCTTCATCTCCCACGACATCGCCGTCGTCTCGCAGGTGTGCGACCGAGTCCTGGTGATGCAGGAAGGCCACATCGTAGAAGACCTTCCGGCCGCAGGTCTGCGCGAGGGCGCCACTCACGCGTACACGCGGTCCTTGGTGGAGATGGCACGACGGCTGGAGGGGGACATGGCCCCGGCCTCGGCGGGTCGCGCTCCGGCCGGGGGGCCTCCTCCACCTGCGGTCATCCGTTCTGGCGTCGAGGAGAGGCAGCGCAGCTCATGAACAACCTCCGCATCGCTGGGGTGAGCGTTGACTACGGCAAAGGCTCGCGCGCTGTCACCGTCCTGCATGAAGTGAGCCTTGACTTTCCGGCCGGGCACATCATCGGGATTGTGGGGGAATCCGGCTCGGGCAAGTCCACCCTCGCCCGTGCCGTCGCGGGCCTCGTGCCCGTGCGGGGCGGACAGGTCACTGTCGGCGAGACCACTTTTGGGCCACGAAGGTCCCGCAAGGACCAGCGCCGGGTACAAATGGCGTTCCAGGACCCCAGCACGTCGTTGAACCCCCGGATGACGGTCGAGCAGACACTCCTCGACGCATGTGCAGGTCCGCGGTCGTCGAACGCGGCGCGCATCGACGAGCTCCTCGCGGCCGTGGGCCTCGAGCAGCGGCATCGTCGCAGTCTCCCCGCTGACCTCTCGGGAGGTCAACGGCAGCGCGTCTCGCTGGCCCGGGCGCTCGCAGCCGAGCCGGACGTGCTGATCTGTGACGAGGTCACCTCGGCCCTCGACGCACCGACCAGGTTCGCCATCCTCTCGCTGTTGGCCGAACTGCAGGCCGATCACCAGTTCACGCTCGTTTTCATCTCCCACGACCTCGGCGCCGTCCGTCAGATCTGCGATGACATCGTGGTGATGTACGCCGGCCAGGTCATCGAGGTGGGAACAGTCAACGACGTCGTCGCCGACCCCCAGCACCCCTACACGCGGGTGCTCCTAGACTCCGTCCCCTCCCTGGACCGCCGCCTCGAGATCGTTCCGGTCGACTTCGAGCCAGTCGACCCTCGCAACCCCCCGTCAGGATGCCGATTCAACCCGCGCTGTCCCGTCGGTCCCACGGCCCGTGACGACCGGGCAGCATGCCTGACGGACGACCCGGTAGCCGGTGCCGAGTCCCGCCTGCACCGGAGCGCCTGTCACTTCTCGCCACGATCCTCGGATCTCGACCATCCGCGAACCACCACTGTGCCGGCCTCGACGAATCGGACTGCGTCAGCCGGACCCGGCTGCGGCGCGCCACCCCCCTCCATGGGAGAACAAGGAGAACGACATGTCACATCTGCGTAGGTCGGCCAGGCTGCTCATCGCCGCAACATCGGGAACGGCGCTGCTCGCCACGTCCGCGTGCTCGGGATCGTCCGCGCCTGCCTCCGCGGGCGACGTTGTGTCCGACGCCACCTTCACATTGGCGATCAACGTTGACCCGGGCAGCCTCAACCCGTTGGGCAGCAACCTCGCAGGCGTTCAGCAGCTGGCCGCGTTCCTGTACGACCCGCTGGTGCACGACGAGGACGGCAAGGTGACGGCAGGTCTGGCATCTTCCTGGGAGCTCACGGACTCTGGCGCGATGTTCACGATGCGCGACGACGTGACCTGTTCGGACGGCACTCCCCTCACGGGCCAGGACGTCATCGACACGATCAACTACGTCGGCGACACCAAGAACGCATCGCCCTTGGCCGGATCGCTGATCCCCGCCGGCACCACCGCTGCTGCGGGTCCGGACGACACCCAGGTGACGGTGTCCACACCTGAGCCGTACGGCTTCCTCCTCAACGGCCTCGCCGGCCTGCCGATCGTCTGCGCCTCCGGCCTGAAGGACCTCGACGAGCTCGGCACGTCCGCCAGCGGATCGGGCCCCTACACTCTCGAATCGGTCAGTGCGGGATCCAGGTACGAGCTGCAGCGCCGCGACGACTACGCGTGGGGACAGGACGGCGTCACCGGCAAGACCAAGGGGTTGCCGGCCAGGATCGTGGTGCAGGTCGTCCCCAACGAGACAACGGCCGCCAACCAGCTTCTCGCCGGCGACCTGGACGCGGCGACCATTGCAGGCGCCGACCGCAAGCGACTTGAGGCGGCCGATCTCGAACCAGAGGCATCCAGCTTCGTCTTCGGTGAGCTCGAGTACAACCAGAAGACGGGCCGACCTACTGCGGACCCGGCGGTGCGGGTCGCCCTCACGCAGGCGCTCAACTTGGACGAGCTGCGCCAGGTCGCCACCTCCGGCACCGGCTCCACGCCCACGCGTCTGAGCGGTGTGAGCCCTTGTGGTGACGGGGGAGTGGCCGATGTCCTGCCGAAGCAGGACGTCGAGGCTGCCAAGGCCGCGCTCGGCCCGGTCAGCGGCACGACCCTGAGCTTCGTCTACCTGAGCAAGCTCGGCCCCGCGGTCGCAGCCGCCGCCGAGCTCGCAGTGGAGCAATGGGAGGCAGCCGGCGTGACGGTCGAGGCACGCGGTCTCAGCGACGCCCAGCTGCTGAAGGCGGCCTACGAGACAGGCGACTTCGACATCGCGTGGATCCCGATCGACGGCCAGAACCCCGCGCAGATCGCGCCGAGCTTCTCAGGGCCCACCCCGGCCGACGGCGGCGGCAACTTCGCGAGCATCGACAACGCGACGTACGCCGAGCTGGCGGCCAAGGCCGGCGCACTGCCGACAGAGGAGGCCTGCTCGATCTGGGAGGACGCCGAGGAGGCGCTGGTGTCTGCTGCCGACGTCGTCCCGTTTGCCTTCAGCGACTACCCGATCTGGGCCGCCAAGGCGACGTCGTTCGAGGTCAACTACTTCGGCGCGGTGCCCAGCTCGATCCGCATGCACGGGTGATGGCGATGACATCTGCTCCCGATCTTCGGACCATGAGGCTCGACGACGGTCGCATCCTGGCATGGTACGAACTTGGCGACCCGCAGGGCAGGCCATGCGTGTACGTCCCGGGAACTCCTGAATCCGGCCTCGCGGGCATGGCCTACGACGCAGCTGCCCGCCGGGCAGGCGTGCGATGGGTGTCCGTCGACAAGCCCGGCTACGGGCACTCCGATGCCCTCCCTGGTCGGTCACTCTCCATGTTCGCCGACGACGTCCGGCAGCTGGCCGACCACCTCGGTCTGGGAGATTTCGCGGTGGCCGGCGAGTCCGGCGGTGGCCCACACGCCCTGGCCGTCGCCGTGATCCTAGGAGCGCGGGTCGGACCCGTCGTGCTGCTGGGGTCGGCTGGACCGGGGGGACAGCGTGGCGTGCCGCGCGGAATGACGCCGATGAACACATTGCTCTACTGGTGCCTGCAGTTCGGGACGACCGGTGTGCGCGGGCCGCTGGCCGTCATGGCCGCATCGATGCGCCACGCTCGGTTGATGAGACTGCTCGGCTGGTTTCTCGACGCGGGGGTTCCCGAAGCGGATCGGCGGCTAGCCGGGGACCCGGAGTACGCGCCTCGCATGTCCGCTGTTCCTGACGCCTTCCGTCAGGGCACGTCAGCGGCGGCGGCTGAGCTGGTGATGCTCAGGAAGGCGTGGGACATCAATCTCGCTGATATCTCGGGCGATGTCCACGTGTGGCACGGACGTCTCGACGCCAACGTGCCGTTTGCGCTCGGGCAGCAGTTGAGCCGCCAGATCCCGGGCTCGACGACCCACTTCATGGACGACTCCGCACACTCCGTCGGGTTTGTCCATCGCGATGCCGTCATGAAGCTCATCGCCACAACCGTGGAGTCCACTCTCGCTTCCGGAGGTCCGGATGCTTGACGACCTCTTCAGCACCCCCGAGCGGCGCTCGCTGCGCGACACCGTGCGGACCTTCGTCGAGAAGGAGGCGGCTCCTCATCTCGCCGACTGGGGGGCTCGTGGCGAGGTGCCTCGGAAGCTGCACCGCCGAGCCGGCGAGCTCGGTCTGCTCGGCGTCGGCCTCCCAGAGCAGTACGGGTCGAACGTCCTTACCACCGTGGGCCGTCTCTTGGCGGATCCCGCCGAGGCCCTTGCGCTCGCATGAGGCCGCAGCCTGGGCTCCTCGAGCCCGACGAGCAGGTGGGCGGAATAGTCGTTGTCACCGTCTACGCCCGCGCTGACCTGAGCGTCTGCTCACGGATCCTGCAGGCGGTGACCGCACGACGCTTCGCCGTCGAGCGCCTGGTCGCGGACCTCAGTTCCTTCGACCACAACCAGGTGCGCGGCCTCGACCGGGTTCGGGAGCGGGTCATGTGCGTCTCGCTCGTCGTCTCCGTCAACGGCGACCACGACGTGGAGCGGCTCGGCAAGCTGCTCCACCGGATGATCGACGTCTACCGGGTCGAGCAGACATACCGCGTCTGACCGGCCCACCCGCCGTTCCGGCTCTCCACCACTGGGGTGACGCTCGACGAGGTGCGGGCGACGACCGAATCGCGGTTCCGCGCCTGATCGCCATCCCTGCTCAGCAAACCCTGCGCCAAACCCGCGCTCTTGCCTGCCATGTCTGGCGCCGGGTCCCTTGCGCAAAAGGGTTGTTTCCCCGAGCCAACGAACTTCCGCTCAAGGCTGCAACCGGCCGAGTGTCGTCAGGGCGACCCAGAGCGTGGCGAGGTCTGCGGTTTCGCTGACGTCGAGGCCGGTGAGCCGCTCGACCTTGCGGATGCGGTAGAGCACGGTTTGACGGTGGAGGTGCATGGTCTCTGCGGTGCGCTGCCACGACCGGCCATTCTCAAGGAAGCGCGTCAACGTCTCGATGAGCTCGGCCGATTCGGCCTCGGACCGGTCAAGGACGGGTTGCAGGATCCGCCGCACGAAGGCCTTGGCCTCGTCCGGGGTCCGGGGGCCGAGTTCTGGTACCGCCTCGGAGTAGCGCACGACTCCACCCCGCTGCGACTCAGCGATCTCCGCGGCCCAGCGTGCCTCGCGCTCCGCATCGGCAATGCGGCTCGCCCGAGCGACGGTGAGGGAGATGCCGACGCGCGCTTCGTCGCCGACGGCGTCGAGATATCGGTCGACGGCGTCGGTTACTACGAGCGAGATGGCTAGCCCTGACCGGTGCACCGTGAGGTGAGCGGTGTCGTTGCGCCACAGCTGGACGTGCAGTTCGCGCATCCGATCGGGGTCGTCCCCGCGCGCCGCGATGACAACGAGCTCGTGCGGCTCCAGGTGCCGCTCGACCAGGTGCTGCTCGATCGAGCTGGGCGAGATGTACCCGTCCAGGATCTGGACCAGCAGTTCAGCCCCCGCGCGTCGCTGGTGCTCGATGGTCAGCCGCGCCTGGGAGAGCGCGAGCGCGCAGACGGTCGCCGCGTGTTGAAGCAGGATGGCATCGGGTTCGTGGTCCGGCCGGGGCTCACAGACCAGGAGCGCGTCGTCATGGGTGGGAATGGTGCTGGTCAGCACCCGTCGTCCGTCGTCGAGCTGAGCGGCCATCGAGCCGGCGCGAAGTCGACCCTTCCCGCCGGTCACTGCGGCCCGGACTGCGGCATCGGGACCCTCTTCGCCGGACCAGAGCCCGCCCGACCCGCGCTCACAGATCACCACCGGGCACTCCAGCTCGCGAGACAGGGACTCGGTCAACTCGCGTAACCCGTCCTTGTCGGCCGAGACGCGTTGCAGAGCCCGATAGATGCGCTCGGTGCGGATCAGCCGCTGAGATTGCTCAAGCAACGTAGCCTCGGCCACGGTCCTCGAGATCGAGATGAACGGCATCGGGTAGGCGATCCACAACACGGGGAAGCCCAACTCGTCGCTGACCGTAGCCAGGCGGCGCGTCAGCGACGGACAGTACATCTCTGCTCCGATCGCTAGCGCCGTTGCACCGTGTTCGACGAGCTGGCGAATGAGGTCTTCCTGGGCAGCTGCTGCCTTGGGAAAGGACATCCCGTTGGTCATGAGCAGCTCACCTCCGGCTACCCATCGCCACGGGTCGGGAAGGTCGGTTGTGTGCGTCCAGGAGACGGTGCGGTCACATCCGGCCGCGCCGGAGTGCAGGGTGAGCCGAAGGTGCGGCATCTCGAGGAGCTCGGCCACGGTGATCGGCATGGCGCAACCATAAATGAGTACATGGCTGATGTGCGATCGTACAAAGCGGTCGAAAAGGTTTGAGCAGTTGACGGCTGTCGGCACGCGGCCTCGACGACCTACACATGGAGGACCACTTCGTCGCCACCGCACCATGGCGAACCTGTCACAAGGAAGGTCCCATGACTGCGACATCCCACTTGATCGACGATGCGCCACTCACGTCGTTCCACAAGAAGTTGACGGTCTACTCGTCTGGCGGCCCGTTCGTCGACGGCTACGCGATCGCGATCATCGGGTTCACTTGGGCCACCATGTCCACGTCGATGGATGTCACAACCACCGACAAGGGCCTCATCGCCGCAGCCGTCCTCGTCGGCATCTTCGTCGGCGGAGGCCTGTTCGGCTGGGTGACCGACAAGGTCGGCCGACACGTCATGTACATTCTCGACCTACTAGCCCTCGCCCTCTTCTCCGCACTCTGCTTCTTTGCCACCGAGATTTGGCAACTGGTGGTCCTGCGGTTCCTGATCGGCGTGGCCATTGGGGCCGACTACCCCATCGCCACCTCGCTCTTGGCGGAATACCTCCCCGCGAAGTACCGCGGTCGCATGCTCGGCGCCACCTTCGTTGTCTGGGCCGTGGGTGCCACTGTCGCCCCAGTCGTCGCGATCCTGGCCCAGGCGGCCGGCGACGATGCCTGGCGCTGGATGCTGGCCAGCCCCGCACTCTTCGCCATGGTCACGCTTCTTCTCCGTCTGGGCACGCCGGAGTCGCCACGCTGGCTCGTCGCGCGGGGCCGCGTGGACGAGGCGGACGCATCGATCAAGAAGGTCTTCGGCCCGGAGTACGGCGTCAAGGACCTCGGTGAGCCCGAGCCCGAGGGCACTGCCACCTTCGCCACCGTCTTCAAGGCGCCCTACCTCAAGCGCACACTCTTCGTCAGCCTCTTTTGGATGTGCCAAGTCATCCCGCTGCTGTCGATCTACTCTTTCTCCTTCGATTTCATCGCCAAGGCCGGGATCACCGGCAACGGCGCCGAGGTGTTCCTCGCAGCACTGTTCGTCGTCGGCGGCATCCCGGGTCTGCTCCTGGTGGACAAGATCGGACGCAAGGCCCTGCTGATCTACAGCTTCTCTGCCATCGCTGTGGTGTGGGGGGTCGCCGGATTGGTCCCGGGCCTGGGAGCGATGGCCATCTTCGCGGTCATCTGCTTCTTCGCCGTCGCCTCCGGTACCTCGAACTTTCTGGAGGTCGTCTACCCCAACGAGCTGTTCCCGACCGAGGTGCGGGCCACAGCCGTCGGCATTGGCACCTCCGCCAGCCGCATCGGTGCCGCCGTCGCCGTCTACCTGATGCCCTTCGCCCTCGACCGCGGCGTCAACTGGGTCCTGCTCGCCGGAGCAGCCGTGTCCGCGGTCGGCCTCCTGGTAACCCTCGCCTGGGGTGTCGAGACCGCTGGCCGGTCCCTTTCGGACGCGTCTGGCGGTACCAAGAAGGCCGACCCCACGCCCGACTCCAACCTGATCGGAAGCTGACGTGAGCGAGCACACTCCCATCGGCGCCCTCGACGCGACCGTCATCCCCCGGTTCGCTGGCCTGGGCACCTTCGCCCGGATCCCGGACATCGGCGCCGTCCCCGACTACGACATCGCCGTCCTCGGCGTCCCGTTTGACGGCGGCACGTCCTACCGGCCCGGTGCCCGCTTCGGGCCCATGGGCATCCGCCAGGCCTCACGGCACCTCCGCCCGAAGTTCCACGTGGAGTTCGACACCGCTCCCCTGGAACAGCTTCAGGTCGTCGACGCCGGCGACGTGCCCTGCACGCCGTACGGCATCGACGAGGCGGTGAAGCAGATCGAGGGATTCGCCCGGGAGGTCGTCGGAAGCGGCGACCGGCGCATCGTGACGCTGGGAGGTGACCACACCGTGGCCCTGCCCATGCTCCGCGTGGCGCGGGAGAAGTACGGTCCCGTCGCGCTCATCCACTTCGATGCGCACCTGGACACCTGGGATACCTACTTCAATGCACCGATCACGCACGGCACCGTGTTCCGCCGGGCGTTCGAAGAGGGTCTGCTGGCCGAGGACCAGTCGATCCACCTCGGCATCCGCGGCCCGATCTACGACAAGCTCGACCTGGTCGATGACGCGACCTTCGGGTTCAGGATCATTCGTGCCGGTGACCTCGACGTGCTCGGTATCGACGGCGCGGTCGACATCGTCCGTCGCCGCGTGGGCGATGCCCCGGTCTACATCTCGATCGACATCGACGTCCTGGACCCGGCCTTCGCACCGGGCACCGGCACACCGGAGATGGGGGGCTTCAACAGTCGCGAGCTGCTCCACCTGCTCCGCCGGCTCGACGGCCTCAACATCGTTGGCGGTGACGTCGTCGAGGTCGCACCCGCCTACGACCACGCTGAGATCACCTGCGTCGCGGCCGCCACCGTAGCGTTCGACCTGATCACCTTGATGACGAAGGCCGGTGCACACCAGCCGGCGGAGGCCGTCGGAGCCTCCGCCTGACCCGCACGAGCCGCCGTCGGGAACGATGTCACCTCGGTGGCGCGGGCCGAGTCCACCAAGGTCCACCCGCGGACGCCTTCGGTCGTGCGTGCGGACCTCGCCGCAGGTCTCGCACCCGCCGCGTTGACCCCCGCTACAAAGGAAGGGCCTGATCAGCAGAAATGCTGATCAGGCCCTTCGGCTTTCCCGGGTCTGCGGGTCGAACCGCCGCCCGCGCTTCCGGAGACCGGCTGCAGGCAGGGTCGCCGGAATCATCGTCGCGGCGCGGCGGTTTCCCCGGCATGGACGTCACCGGGGAATGGCTCTGATGCGCGTATCGATCCTGGACCGCAGCCGAACGCGCGACGGGGAGTCCGACGCCGAGGCGATCGCGGGCACCGTCGACCGCGCGGTCCGGGCCGAGCGCCTCAGGCTGCACAGGTTCTGGGTCGCCGAGCATCATGCTGTGCCCGGCATCGCGGGCGCGTCGCCCACGGTCCTGCTGGCCGCCATCGGTGCCCGAACGAGCTCCATCCGTCTGGGCACGGGCGGGATCATGCTGCCGAACCACAACCCGCTGGTCGTCGCAGAACATGCGTTGATGCTCGAGGCGCTCACGCCGAGCCGGATCGACATCGGCATCGGTGCGTCGCTGGCCTTCACGTCCGGTGTCCGCAAGGCCCTCGGCAGGACCGTCCTGCACGACGGCGAGCACGCGGCCGCCGTCGAACAGCTGCGGGCCTACCTGCATGGCACGGCGGGCGTGGCCGCGAAGCCGCGGGTCGCACCGCCGCCACTGTTCCTGCTCGCGATCAAGAACGGGCTCGCGCTCGCCGCGCGGCTCGGCCTGCCCGCGGTGATCGGTGGGCCCGCACTGCTCGACACCGAGGCGACGTCGGCCTACTTCGACGCCTTCCGCCCCGGGCCGCTCGGGTCCGAGCCGTACCTGGTGGCGAGTGTCGACGTCGCGGTCGCGGACACGGCCGAACGCGCGAGGCGGCTCCTGCTCCCTGAGGCCTGGGCGCTGGCCAGCTCGCGGCAGAGCGGGAGCTTTGCCCCGCTCCAGTCCGCCGACGAGGCGCAGAAGCTGCTCGACCAGGCGCCCGACACGGCCCGCGCCGCCGTCGCCCGGTGGTACCGGACGGCGATCACGGGAACGCCCCAGCAGGTGGCTGACGACGTCGAACAGCTTCTCGCTCGGACCGGCGCCGTCGAGCTGATGGCGACCACCAGCACCTACGACCGGGACGACCTCGCGGCCGTCGACGAGGCACTCGCCGCACTGCAGGACGGATAGCCGGCGCCGGACCCGGCTAGCCGTCCGCGTCATGGATCGACGGCGTCCCCCATGTCAGTCCTTCGTCACCCCGGGCGCCGGCGCGGTCGAGTCCCGGACGGTGAGGCTCGTGGCGAGCTGGACGTGGCGGGAGGCGGGCTGGACGCCGTCCGCCATGGTGAGCACGGTCTCGACGGCCATCCGGCCCATCCCGGCCAGCGGCTGGTGCACCGAGGTGAGCTGCGGCGTCGTCCAGGCGGCCTGGGGTGTGTCGTCGAAGCCGACGACGCTGAGCTGCTCGGGCACCGCGACGCGCAGCTCGCGGGCCGCGGCGAGCACGCCGACGGCGATCTCGTCGTCGCCGGTGACGATCGCCGTCGGCGGCTCCGGCAGCGCGAGCAGCTCGCGGCCGTGCACCAGACCCGTGCTGATCGAGAACGGGTCGCTGCGCACCAGGGACCGGTCGAGGCTGATCCCCGCGGAGTCCAGGGCCGCCCGGTAGCCGTGCAGGCGCTCGCGCGCCGCGGCTGACGCCGGCGGGCCGCCGATCCAGCCGATCCGGCGGTGGCCGAGCTCCAGGACGTGTTCGGTCGCGGTGCGTCCGCCGGCCCAGTTGGCCGAGCCGACACTGACGGTCCGCGGATCATCCACGTCGACGGGGTCGATCATGACGAAGGGCATGCCGACCTCCTTCGCGGCCTGCAGCATGGCGTTGGGCTCACCGAGCGTGATGCCGACGATGCCCACCACCCCCGACTCCTTCTGCTCGGCCACCCAGGCCCGCGCCGCCGCCTTGGTCGCGCGCACCGCGCGGTCGGGGGCGAGGCGCACCAGGAGGTTGGCCTGGGCGCCCGTCGCCGCGGCGAGGACGCCCTGGAGCACGTTGGAGACGTAGGGCGGGTCGAGCACGTCGACCACCGTGGCGATGGTGCGGGTCCGCGGCGGCTCCCACTGGGTCGTGGTCGGCCGGTAGCCGAGCTCGGCGACCGCCCGCAGCACCCGGTTGCGGGTGTCCTCGGCGATGTCGGGCCGCCCGTTGAGCGCCTTGGACGCGGTGCCGGTGGAGACGCCGGCCTGTCGTGCGACGTCGGCGAGTGTCGCGCGCTCGCTCGGGGGCCTGCCGGCCATGGGTTTCCCTTCGTCGAAACTGTTTCGAGCCTACCGATTGCTAAGGGCGCCGTCAATCTCCCGTGAACTCTCATCTCGGGGCCGTTGACGCTCGACGGCAGTCGTCGCTAGAGTCGCTGCTTGATCGATAAAGTTGCGAAACTATTTCGCTATGTTCCACCAAGCACGGACTCAACGAGGAGGACAGGGCGATGAGGCTCTTTACCAAGGCGCGGCTGGTGTGCACCGCGCTCGTGGCGGCGGGTGCGCTCGCCGCATGTTCAGGTGCGGGCGGCACGACGGGCAGCGCCGACGGCGGCGGTGGCACCGCCGACCAGCCGGTGAAGCTGACGGTGTGGAGCTGGGACGGCACCGTCGAGCTCGCCGTCCCGGGGTTCGAGAAGGCCAACCCCGGTATCGAGGTCGAGGTCGTGAACGCCGGCTCGTCCTCCGACGAGTACCAGGCGCTCGACAACGCGATCCAGGCCGGGTCGGGTGTCCCGGACCTGGCGATGTTCGAGTACTTCGCGGTCCCGTACTTCGCGATCCCCGGCAAGCTCGCCGACCTCGCCCCGCTGGGCGCCACGGAGCTGGAGGGCGACTACGTCCCCTCGGCCTGGAACAACGTCACCATCGACGACGGCGTCTACGCCCTGCCCTCGGACTACGGCCCCGCCGTCATGTTCTGGAACGAGGCGACCTTCGCGAAGGCGGGGATCAAGGAGGCACCCGCGACCTGGGACGAGTACTACGAGGCCGCCAAGAAGATCCGCGCCCTGGGCCCGGACTACTACATCACCCAGGACACGAACGACCTCTTCTTCCTGCTGTCGCTGATCTGGCAGGCCGGCGGGCGGCCGTTCGAGGTCGACGGGACGTCGGTGCACATCGACTTCTCCGACGAGGGGACGCAGAAGGCCGTGGCCTTCTGGCAGAAGATGATCGACGAGGACCTGGTCAACACGAAGATCAGCGCCTGGTCCGACGACTGGAACCGCGCGCTCAACGACGGCACGCTCGCCTCGCAGAACATGGGCGGCTGGCTGACCTCGACCCTGCCCGAACGGGCGCCGGACGCCGCGGGCGACTTCCGCGTCTCGCTCATGCCCCAGTGGGAGGAGGGCGAGAAGGTCGGCGCCGAGAACGGCGGCTCGGCCTTCGGGATCCCGGAGGCCGCGGCCAACAAGGAGGCGGCCTTCAAGTTCCTGGAGTACTTCACGCACGGCGAGGGCCTGCAGCCCCGGGTCGACGCCGGTGCGTTCGTGCCGAACACGTCGGTGCTCGACAGCCCGAAGTTCCAGAGCGTGAAGAACCCCTACTTCGGTGACCAGAAGACGGGCGAGGTCCTCGCGGAGGCCTCGAACATCGCCGCCGTCGGCTGGCAGTACCCGCCGTTCTTCGAGTGGGCGCGCAGCACCTACGGCGACATCGCCACGCCGTTCTACACCTCGGGTGAGGGCTCCCTCGCGGAGGTCTTGCAGACCTGGCAGCAGCGCTCCATCGACTACGGCAACGAGCAGGGGTTCCAGGTTGACTAGTCCACGCAGGCGGCAGATCGGCTGGGCGTTCGTCGCGCCGTTCGGCATCCTGTTCGCCCTCGTGTTCATCGTGCCGATCACGTACGCCGCGTACCTCAGCCTCTTCCAGGACCGGATGGTGGGCGGCTCGTCCTTCGTGGGCATGGACAACTACAGCAAGCTGTTCGCCGACCCGCAGTTCTGGGACGGCGTCTCCCGCGTCGTCTGGTTCACGCTGATCCAGGTGCCGATCATGCTCGTGCTGGCCCTGCTGCTGGCGCTGGCGATGGACTCGATGCGGCTGCGCGGCATGCGGTTCATGCGGGTGGCGATCTTCCTGCCCTACGCAGTGCCGGCGATCGTCTCCACCCTGATGTGGGGCTTCATGCTCGGCGTCCGGTACGGGCTGTTCGGCAGCATCAACGGCTGGCTCGGCACCGACCTCGACCCGTTCCGGCCGAGCACCACGCTGATCGCCATCGGGATCATGGTGACCTGGGCCTTCACCGGGTACAACATGCTGATCTTCGACAGCGTGCTCAAGGCGGTCCCGCACGAGCTGTACGAGGCGGCGGCGATCGACGGCGCGGGGGAGCTGCGGGTGATCCGGGCGATCAAGCTGCCCGCGCTGCGCGGCTCGCTCGTGATCACGATCATCTTCTCGATCATCGGGACCTTCCAGATCTTCAACGAGCCGCAGATCCTCCCGTCGATGGTCGCCAACAGCGGGATCACGACGTACTACACGCCCAACCTCTACGCGTTCAACCTCGCGTTCACGGGCTCGCAGCAGGGCTACGCCGCCGCACTCGCCCTCGTGATGGCCGCTTTCACCATCGCCATCGCCTACGCGGTCCAGATCCGAGGCATGAAGAATGCCCTCGACCAGTAGCCGGAGACCTCTGATGACGACCACCATCGCCGACGTCCGGCGTCCCGGCAGCACGGCACGCCGACGTCTGTACACCCTCACCAATCCCCGGAAGAGCGGCGCCCTGACCTTCCTGACGGGGCTGTTCACCCTCTATTGCCTGGTGCCGCTGGTCTGGCTGACCATCAACTCCACGAAGTCCCAGGCGGACTTCGTCTCGAGCTTCGGCTTCTCCTTCGGCACCCGGTTCGCGCTGTTCGACAACATCGCCGCGGTCTTCACCTACGACGGCGGCATCTTCTCGCGCTGGCTGCTCAACACCCTTCTGTACGTGGTCGCCGGGGCAGTGGTCTCGACGTTCCTCGCCGCGCTGGGCGGCTACGCGCTCGCGAAGCTGGAGTTCACGGGCAAGCGGGTCTTCCTGTTCGTGGTGCTCGGCGCCATCTCGGTGCCGGGCATCGCGCTGGCCATCCCGCAGTTCCTGCTCTTCGCGCAGCTCGGCCTGACGAACACGCCCTGGGCGGTGCTGATCCCGTCGTTCCTCAACCCGTTCGGGCTGTACCTCATGTGGGTGTTCGCCGCGGAGGCCGTGCCCACCGGCCTGCTCGAGGCGGCGAAGATCGACGGCGCCGGCGAGTTCCGGACGTTCTGGCAGATCGCCCTGCCCATGCTCGTCCCGGCGACGGTGACCGTGCTGCTCTTCTCGTTCGTCTCGATCTGGAACAACTACTTCCTGCCCCTGATCATGCTCAAGGACCCCGACTGGTACCCGCTGACCGTGGGCATCAACCAGTGGAACAAGCTGGCCTCCACCGCGGGCAACGGTGAGCTGCTCCAGAACCTCGTCCTGACGTCGTCGCTGCTCACGATCATCCCGCTGACCGTGGCGTTCATCTCGCTGCAGCGCTTCTGGCAGTCGGGCCTGAGCCTCGGCGCCGTCAAGGGCTGACCCGACATCCGTGAGAGAAGACAGAGAGAGCATGGTGGACAACGAGATGACCTTTCCGGAACTGACGATCGACGGCGCAACGCGCACCGGGACGCCGCTCCGGCACGTCTGGAACGAGTGCGTCGGCGCCGGCCGGGCGAACGAGGCGTTGCGGGCGGACTGGCAGGGGCACTTCCGCGAGGCGGTCGCCGAGCTCGGGGCGCGGTTCGTGCGGTTCCACGGCCTGTTCCACGACGACATGTTCGTCTACCGCGCCAGCGACGGGGGCGGGTTCGGCCCGCAGACGCCCCTCGACGAGCCGGTGCTCACCTTCAGCTACGTCGACAAGGTGTTCGACTTCATCCTCGAGACGGGCGCGCGTCCCTTCGTGGAGCTCGGGTTCATGCCGCGCGAGCTGGCCACGGAGACCGAGACCCTGTTCTGGTGGAAGGCCCACTGCAGCCCGCCCAAGGACATGGCGCGCTGGGTCGAGCTGGTCACCGCGACCGTGGAGCACTGGATCGAGCGCTACGGCCTGGACGAGGTGCGCCAGTGGCGGTTCGAGGTGTGGAACGAGCCGAACCTGGTGCCCTACTTCTGGACCGGCACGAGGACGCAGTACTTCGAGCTGTACGAGGCCACGGCCCGGGCGATCAAGGCGATCGACGGGGAGCTGAAGGTGGGCGGCCCGTCTACCAGCGTGTTCGTCCCCGACGACCGCTACAAGGGGGAGTGGGAGGACCGCTCCGTCGAGCACGCGACGGCGGAGGCCGACGACGTCGACGCGCTCGACTGGCGTCCCGTGTGGATCGAGGAGTTCATCGACTGGTGCGCGGGCCGCGAGGTCGCGCTCGACTTCCTGTCCACCCACCTGTACCCGACCGACGTCGCGTTCGGGGCCTCCGGGCAGGCGCGCCACATCCGGCGCCAGGTGGATGCGACGTACGACGACCTGGTCGCGCTCCGGAAGATCATCGCCGGCAGCCCGTTCCCGGACGCCGAGCTGCACATCACTGAATGGTCGAGCTCGCCGTCGAGCCGCGACAACATCCACGACACCGTGTTCGCCGCCACCTACATCACCCGGGCCTTCCTGCGGTGCGCCGCGTTGGCCGACTCGATCGCCTACTGGACCTTCACCGACGTGTTCGAGGAGGGCGGAGCCGGCATCGGCCCGTTCCACGGTGGGTTCGGCCTGGTCAACGAGCAGGGCCTGCACAAGCCGACGTTCCACGCCTTCGCGATGCTGTCCCGGCTCGGCGACACGGTGCTGGCGTCCACCCCGCAGGGGGTGATCACCCAGGACGCGACGACGGGCGCCCTGTCCGCCGTCTTCTTCAACTACCCCGACGACATGGGCACCCGAGGGGTGGGCTCCGAGACCAGCTACGCGGCCACGCGCAAGCTGGCCTACATCGGGCCGGGGCGCAGGATCCGCCACACCGTCGAAGGCCTCGCCCCGGGCACGGTCTTCCGGGTCGAGGGCCTCGACTGGGAGCACGGCAACGTCGCGGAGGCGTGGCATCGGATGGGCGAGCCGCTCAACCTCACTCCCGCCCAGACGGCCGAGCTGCGCGTGACCGCCGACGCGCTGCGCACCGCGACGCTCACCGTCTCGGAGGCCGGGGTGCTCGACATCGACCTCGACCTGCCGGCGTGGGCGGTGCTGTCGATCACCCAGGCCTAGAAGCTCGGAAAGCTGTGTGGCGTCGTGGTCCGGCCGATCGGCCGGACC
>NZ_JBHUUX010000006.1:129-3549 GCF_042670845.1 Promicromonospora sp. NPDC057138
CGAGGTCGGGTTCGTACCGGTCGGGATTCGCCCCGGCCAGACGCCGATACGCGGCGAGAGCTTCCTGAGTAGGGGGCAACGCGTCCTGCAGACGCCCCAGCTCGAAGAACCGGACGCCGAGGTTGGTCAGGGAGCGGGCGAGGTCGGGTTCGTACCGGTCGGGATTCGCCCCGGCCAGACGCCGATACGCGGCGAGAGCTTCCTGAGTAGGGGGCAACGCGTCCTGCAGACGCCCTAGCTCGGAGAGCCCTATCCCGAGGCCAGTCAGGGAGCGGGCGAGGTCGGGTTCGTACCGGTCGGGATTCGCCCCGGCCAGACGCCGATACGCGGCGAGAGCTTCCTCAATAGGGGGCAACGCGTCCTGCGGACGCCCTAGCTCGGAGAGCCCTATCCCGAGGACAGTCAGGGAGTGGGCGAGGTAGCGTTCGTACCGGTCGGGATTGGCCTCGGCCAGACTCCGGCGGAGGCTGACCGCTTCCGCAATAGGGGGCAACGCGTCCTGCGGACGCCCCAACTCGGAGAGAACGATCCCGAGATTGCTCAGGGTGGCGGCGAGGGCATTTTCGTCTTCAGGGTGGCTGCGTGCGAGGTCGAGCCGTCGTTTGGCTAGAAGCAGCCTGGTCGGCGCCATGCGGGTTGACGGGTAGGGGATCGCCGCAGCGACGGAATCTAGGGTCGTGTCGTCGGCGGGGAGGTGGGTGGTGAGGTGGTCGGCCAGATCGCGGATCGTGGCATGGTGGTCATGACGGGCGGGGTCGGTGACGGCGCGGGTGAGAACGGTCATCGCGCTGACCGCCTGCGCAGTTGTGAGGTTTTCCAGCAGGGCAGTCTTGTGCCGCCGGGCTGTGCCGTCGTGCGGGTGTCGGAGGGTCGCGACGACCAGGTGCTCGGCAAGACGGTCCGGCTGTAGCGGAGCCGCCCACCGGTCCAGGTCGGTGGGCGGGTAGGTCGTCTTCAGCCAGAACGCGACTCGTCCAGTGTCGGGCAGGTCTGTGCTCGGGACCTGCCCGGTGAAGCACTCCATAACACGTGCGGCCTGCTCGGTAGCCTGTGCTTGGTCGTCGGCGCCGAGGAGCGCAACGGAGGCGAGCAGGAGCTTTCGCATCGGTCCTGTTAGCGACGTGCCGAGCCCAGCAGCCCGGGCGGTCGTGTGCCAGTGACTGGCCTCGTGACGCAGCAACTCGTCCAGGACGTCCGCAAAGCTGACGATCTGCCGCGTCGCACCTGCTCGGGGCCCGTCCTGGCGCAGGATCGCGACGAGGCTCGCGGCTGTCAGGTCGAGCGCACGAGCACTCCCGTCGCCGGTGACACCTACGGCCGGGGCCGGCAGGTCAAGGGCCTCCGCAAACGCCCGCGCGGCGGCGTCGAGCAGTTCCTGGGCGGGAACGTCGACGTCAGCCAGGTCGGACCCGGCCCACGCTGGAGCCAGTAGCGCGCCCAGGTCACCAGCGACCTCGGTCAGCTCGCTCCACCAGACGCCCGCAGTGCGGGCAAGCATAAGGACCCGGATAGTTCCACCGATGTCGAGCGCATCGTCGAGCAGGTTGCGCAGGTCGGGGCGGGCGTCGGCAGAATCAACCACGACCAGCAAAGGCTGACCGGGGTACGCCTCACGGGCATGAGTGACGAACCCCGCCTCCTGGTCTCGGCCGACGGCGAACGACTGCCACCTGGGCCCGGCATTGAGGGGCAGGCTAGCGAGGGCGTTTTTGAGCTCTTCGGCCAGGCGGGACTTGCCGACACCGCCGGCAGCGGTGATCAGACGATACCGGACGTCCGACGGATGACGGCCGTTTGTCGTCTCGCACCAGTCGACCATGTCGGCGAGATCCCCGTCGCGGCCAAGGAACGGGACGATCCTACGGGCCGGTGACAGCAGGGAGGCCGGTCCCGTTGGGACGTACGCCTGGCGCCGGGCGAGCTCGATCCTCCGGGCTTCGGCCTGGGCAGCTTCGGCTTCGCGTTCCCGGCGGGCATTCTCGGCGTAGCGCTTCTCGTCTTCCCGGTGCCTCTTAGCCTGCTCGAACGGTTGCTCGACGACCCAGGTCAGGATCGCGGCGACCACAGGAGCGGCCGCCATGACAATCGGGGGCGCGTCATCGGGGGCCAGGGCAAGCAGGCCAAGCCAGACGGCTGCACCGACCGCAATAGCGACGGGGATCCACACGATGAACTGGCGTTGAAGACGCCCGTGACGCACTGGCGGCATGGCCGTAAACGTAGCGGCACCCCGTGGCGGCGACCAGCACCAACACATCACGAAGTGCGGAACGAGCAGATGGAACCACGTCAACACTGCCCGGCCGTGAGCCTGGACTATCTCGGCGACGCCCCGGACAACAGCACGATCACCACACCAGTGCCCGCACATATGGCCGGTCATCTGTCGTCCACCACGGCACGCTCTCGGGCCACCCTCCGCCGCCGTGCGGACTGGGCCAGTGCCGGCGCTTCATCCGGCGGCACCATCACCGCACCTGTGGGGTAGAACCGCACACGACCGCGGAAGAGGACAACCCTGATGCGCATCAACGACCGCCTACCAGATCTGGGCACCAGCGGCCATCCAAGCAGCAACTTGCCGACAACTACGCCGCTCAACCGACAAGTTGAGGGGATCCCTACAACGCTGTAGGGATCCGTCGGAGATGTCACCTGAATCGGTGTAGTTGTCCCCGAGTTGTCCAGTAAGCGTCCCACTTGTCATCCTTGGCATGCCGCGTACCGGGTTTCCCGGTTTCAGTACGTCGAAAATTAGTCCGTACAGGTGGATTCTCGACGGTGGACTGGCGCCCTTGCGAGAGGAGGCCAAGTCAGATGCGCCAGGGGCAGGAGCACCGACTGAGGACCTCGCGGTCCAGCTACTTGGGGGCGTGTGTACGTACCCATCGCGGTCTACGCGGTGTCGGGTTCGCCTTCCAGGCGACGCAGGAACGTGAGCACACGCTGAGACTCGTCGCGATAGCGTGCCTCATTGCGGTGCACAACACGTTCGTAGACGGCAGCGGATTCCCGCAGTACCGCAATCGCCCTGCTTCGATGTCCTAAGCCTTCAAGGCGGTGGCCCAGCCCCGACAGAGAGTTGGCGAGGCCGGGCTCGTACCGATCGGGGTTGGTCTCAGCCAGACGCCGACGGATGGCGACAGCCTCCTGGGTGGGTGGTAACGCCTCTTTCGCACGCCCCACCTCCGAGAGCTGGAAGCCGAGATTGGTCAGCGACCCGGCAAGGTCGGGCTCGTACCGGTCAGGGTTGGCCTCGGCCAAACGCCGGTAGGTGGCGACGGCCTCCTCGGTAGCCGGCACCGCCTCCACCACACGCCCCACATCCCAGAGCAGGGCGCCAAGGTTGGTCAGCGACCCGGCAAGGTCGGGCTCGTACCGGTCAGGGTTGGCCTCGGCCAAACGCCGGTGAGTGGCGAC